>NZ_JAAHHU010000616.1:0-2646 GCF_010672095.1 Moorena sp. SIO3I6
TGCTTGCAATTAATCCATCCAAGCTCAACTGCATCAAGCAAACTAAGTCCCATCCCTTCCAAGAAACGCGCGGTACGACGCAACAATACTGCCTGCACCTCGGTTTTACTCATATACCGGGTGATTTATTAAACTAAGCCGAGGAGTCGCCTCCCTGACTCGTCTTCAGAACCGTACGTGACACTTTCGTATCATACGGCTCCTCATTACAGGAACCATTGACGTTGGTACCTCTACCATGGATTAGCATCTAGTTCCATAGTGGAATTATTTTTCTTTCCATGTTTAGCGTCATGACAATGTAGGTGCAATAATTCCAGATTTTTGTCTGAGTCTTTTCCACCTAGTGCTTTTGGTAATATATGGTGCTTTTCCATCAAATCTTTTTCTCTAAAGGTAAGACCACAGTGAGCACATTTCCCTTTTTGCCTTTTCAAAAGTCTTGCCTTTTGACTGGTCATTTCAGGATGTTTTCCCATTCTGGTACTCCAATATACTGAGTCTCCGTCATATGGACTTCTGGTTTCTTGGACTTTGACATGTCTTTTTATTTCCTTCCAGACATGTTTAGGGAGATAATCATCCCCGTCTTTGAATACCCATTTATTATTTCCAACAGTTCCCCAGTATTTATTGTTTACCCATGTTTTTGATTTCTTTGGATGTCTTCTGTATCCCCATCTTTGAAGTTTATTCCAGAGCAAGTTTCCTAAATCGTTGAAGGTTTCTTTACTACATACTGTGCTGTAATAGTTGCACCAACCTCGTATTTTAGGTTTAAGATGGCTTATGAGAGCCTTTTGTGGGGCAGCTTTATGTCGTTCTATGACGTCCGCTATTTCCCCGTAATGCTCTTGGACTTTTTCTTTAGATGGTTTGATGATGGTTTTGAAGCCTTGTTTTGAGTGATTTTTTCCCACCTTATATTGTTTGACGTTGAATCCTAAGAAATCAAACCCGTCCATTGTGTGGGAGATTTTTGTTTTACTTGGCTTTAATTCCAAACCCATGTCATTTAGCCAATCATTGATTACTTTTTGAAAATCCTCTATCACAGTTTGGTCTGGGTGCATGATGACGAAATCATCTGCATATCTAACTAGTCCAAGACCATTTTTATAATGTGTCTTTTTTTTCGGTACAGAGTTAGCGTGTTCCCAGATTCTATGTTCCATTCCGTGTAGGGCTATGTTGGCCAGAAGAGGAGAGATGACTCCTCCCTGTGGTGTGCCTTCTTTTGTAGGGGAAAATACTCTTTTATCCATCACACCGGCTTTTAGCCAGGACTTAATTAAACGTCTCATGGAAGGATAGGTATTGAGTTTTGTTAGTAAAGCATCGTGATTTATTTTATCGAAGCATTTTGCTATGTCAGCATCAAGAACCCATTTGGGTTTTTGTCTGATGTAGTTAAATATTGCTTCGATGGCGTCATGACATGAGCGTCCTGGTCTGAATCCATATGAGTTAGGTTCAAATTTAGCTTCCCATTCTGGTTCTAGTGCCAGTTTGGTTAGTGCCTGCAATGCGCGGTCATACATGGTAGGTATACTTAATGGGCGTTTTTCTAGCCGTCCTGGTTTGGGAATCCAAACCCGTCGGGTAGGTTTTGCCCTCAGGGATACATTAAGGGAGGCTACTAAGGTGGGGCGTTGTTCTGGTTTAAGAGACTTCACCTCGTCTATTCCAGCCGTATTTTTCCCTTTGTTTTCCTGGGTGACTCTACGTACCGCTATCATTTTTGCAGTCCAGGACTTCATCAGAGTCTTTTGTAGCTTTCTTACCGCACGGGTGTCACCACGTTGAGAGGCTCGAAATATTCGTTTTTGCAACTTGTATAAGGTTTTTTCTAGCTTTCGCCAATTTACCTTATTCCATTCCACCGTCTGGTTACCCAGAGTTTTAGACATGTTAATTGGTACTCACAACTATTTCTTTTCCTGTAACGTGAGTCCGTCTGCGTATCCTGGTTATTACCCCAGGCATTAGCTTCTGACTCAATCTTGCCCCCATATGACTTGCGGCTAACTACCTACTTGGAATATTCGACCTTTCCAAGAGTACATATGGCGGTTACTTCGTTCCTGATGACCATTGTTATAGACTTTTAGGGCGGTACTATTCACCGGGAATATTATTTGGGAATCATTAATTAAACAAGGAATTAATTAATCCTTTATTCCGCGACATTTTGTCTGTGGCGTATCAATCCATTTCGCCACGTGGTACTGACGATGATTCAGGTGTACCTTTCTCTCGTACCCATGAGTCTCTGCCTGCTACTAACTTCCCTTGGATTAGTTCCGCTTCGCTGTTCGACCCCTGCATTCATTTATGAACTTGTTAGTTTTCACAAATGGGGGTAGGGCTTTCACTCCGATTCCGGGAGGATTGGACTTTCACCAATATGGTCATCAAGTTGTCTAGGTTCTGTATTCCGACTTTATTGGTCGGAGCTCCTACCGGCTAATCCCCCAAAATCCCATAAGAGGTTTTGGTTTCTAGCCAACGAATCGCACCCTTATCCGTACCTCGATTAAGTATGTTTTTGGCAGCATTGTAGTCAGCCTGTAACACGACCCCATTAAACCTGGTAAAATTGTCCCCGTTTCTTTCCCCCAACAGGGTTCCAGTAACAGAGTCAAC
>NZ_JAAHHU010000617.1:0-2627 GCF_010672095.1 Moorena sp. SIO3I6
TCGCCCCATCTTCCCACACTTACCACACCTGTCACGCCTCCCATCTAGCGGTTTATAGCCTAATGAGGTACACAGGATTTTTTACCTGCTTCCTGCTCCCTGCTCCCTACTCCCTGCTCCCTGTTCCCTGTTCCCTGTTCCCTGTTCCCTAAAACCCAGGAATTTGTACCTCACCTAATTGAAGCAAGCTATAATAACATTAATTAGTAATTAACGTTTGATTAACAAGAGTCTGATAAATTGGCGAAATTGCCGTTTTTCGCAGTGCTTTTTTCAAGGATTTATTTGTACTATTCAAAATAGTGATCCAGGTCTGACCAGGACATTCTAATTCATCCGCAAGACGGTCAATCAGTTGTTGGTCTTTACTAGAGCTATTCGACTCCAAAAAATGACGCTGACGGCTGACACCGAGGATGTAATAGGGATTGTCTGGAAATATTAGCACTATTTTGCGCACTAAATAAGCTTCTTTAATCTCAGGGTAACCAGCAAGTTGTTGTTGTAAGGCAGCTTCTACATCAGCTGATAGTCCGTGGGGTTGAAAGCGATCGCCGTGACTGAAACCAGAGCGCTCTTCCTGTGCCAGGGTGATTAATTCATGATGTTTGGCAGCTCTTTGACGATATCGGTCTGCTTCTGCGTCACGTCCTTGGCGTCTTAGAAACCCATAAATTGATTGAGTGCCAGTCAAAACACTATCTGGGTCTCGTGCCATCGCCTGCTCCAGATAATCGATACCAGCTTCATTATCTTGTGCGATTAAGATTTGCCCTAGTAAATAATTGGCGGATACATGGTCAGCTTGCCTGGTCAGTACTGATTTTAATAACGGGATTGCTTCTTGGGTGCCGACTAAATCTAATGTCCAACGAGCCCGATTCCAGGCTTCCTCAACAGTGAGCGGAGAGTGGGCAGCTTTTGTCTCTAAAGCTTCCAAGGATTGGCGTATCGCCTGAGCCTGGGTATAGTTTTGTCGCCATTGGTAATTGATAGTAATATGCCATTGACGCTCCAACTCTTGAGTCAGGGGTAGTAACGCTTTACCCAAAAACTCTTCAGCCGCTGTTACTTTCACGAGTATGGGTAAGCTAGGCGGTGGGTTGAAGGGATATTTCAAGGCTTTTAGCCGTTCCAACAGACAAGGATGGGTATCGGCATGATGGGTTTGAGACATCAACGCTGACCTAATCCACTGTTGTTGCTGATTGGGTTCAATGGGACTCGACAATGCCTTAGCTAAATCTTGCAAAGGGGTTTGTGGAGGATTGGGTTGATGCTGGGCTTTCTGATAAATGTCATTCCAGAAAGATTGTTCCAAGTACTGAGCTTTGACCTGAACACTCAGCAGCGCTTCCGCAACGTGTTGACTACCTGCTAACTCGGCAGCACAGCGGTCAGCTTCGTATTCATTAGCACGGGCAAGTACGAAAGAATAGGCATTGAAAAAGGGGGAATACCAATTAAAAAAGCCATGAAACAGTACTGTTGCTCCAGCATGTTGACTTTTTTCCAATTGTTGCCAAATCTGCTCCCAAGTTTGACGCAGTCGATAAATCCAGGCTGCAAAGGAACTTTGCTTGCCGGATAAATGTCCCAATTCATGGGCAAGGACGGCTCGAAATTGTCTAGGAGAAAGGGCTTGGAGTAAAGGTAGTCCTAAAATTAAGTAGTTTTCTTGCCATCCCAGTAAGCCCAGACGAGGAATCTGGACTACTGCTGCATTAAATTCGCTGGTCAGGAGAACATGGTGAAAGGAAGGAGCTTTTAGAGCTTTGGTCAACTCATCAATCAAGGCAAACAGCTTTGGCACTTGCTGGCGCTGTAGTTTTAATCCTTGGGGTGGTGGAAAACTCACCCATAGCGATCGCATAATCATCCAGGCTGGCACCAGCAAAACAATGATCAGTTGAACCATGCCACGATTGATCCGACCACTGTAGTAAATCAACAGTACTACTAGTCCGAGGACTCCTAACAATCCTGCCAAGACCAGAAAAATGTAGGCATAACCCAGTGCAGCTAGAAGTCCTACACGCAGCTTATAATTATCGGGATATCGTTGGGCATAATCTTCGAGTTTCTTGACTAAGGTATCAAATTCTTCGTTTGTCATGGGTTAATCTCCTATTAACTAAGCCTGTTTGACCCAGTCTCTAGTTATAGTTAGCCCAAGTTAGTAGTCTTCTTGATCAAGAAAAGGCTTTTTTGAGAATTAAATTTATTTAACAATTGAATGATTTACCCAATTTCCCCGCAAAGATCAGGTAATGCTTAAGCCAACACTCTAGAATAACAGTGAACACTAGGGGTAAGCCAGAACAGTAACGTGCAGCTAAAGCAAGTCATTATTATTCACAAAGCTGGAGACTCTCAAGGAAAACGTTGCGCAGAAAAATGCGCTCGGGAGTTGGAAGCACGCCAGTGCAGGGTTCTGATCGGACCAAGTGGCGCGAAAGATAATCCCTACCCAGTTTTTTTAGCTTCTGCCACCGAAGCCATTGATTTGGCAGTGGTTCTGGGGGGGGATGGAACAGTATTGGCAGCCGCAAGACATCTGGCTCCGGAAGGCATACCAATTTTGGCCGTAAATGTTGGAGGTCATCTGGGATTTCTGACCGAACCCA
>NZ_JAAHHU010000618.1:0-2625 GCF_010672095.1 Moorena sp. SIO3I6
CAGCCAATTCACCGGTATCAATCCAAGGGCCTGGATCTTTCAATACTAAAGGATGAGAGTTAGCAATATCCTTAAGAACTTGGATCGCTTGAGTAATACTATTGTGGTAGCTGACCCTTACCGTGATAAAGATAGCGCGGACGGGGCTACTGGTTTCATTCTCGATAACGTTACCCCAGACTGAATTGTTGGGCACAATAATAATTTTATTTTGATAAGTCTTGATGGTGGTACAAATTAAGTTAACATCCTGAACATTACCTCTTACTCCAGCTACTTCAATGATATCCCCCACATCGAAAGGTTTATATAGCAAAATCATTAAGCCATTGGCCAAGTTACCGAGGGTACTTTGGAACGCAAACGCTACCACAAAACCAGCAGCTCCAATCATAGCGATCAGTGGACCAATACTGACCTCTAGGGCAGTAATCCCTAAAATAATACCCACCACAAATAATCCTTGGCGGGTTAGAGTAACCAAGAACTGACCCAGCATAACTGAGATATTTGGGAACATTCCCAAAGATTTCTCGAGTACTGTTCCTAAGATTACCGAGAGGATGCTAAAGCCAGCAATGATTCCTATACATTTGCCAATGTTATTGGCCCAGCGCTGACCTCCTTCTTTAGACTGGAGCCAGCCAACGATAGTAATCCAGGTTCCTTGAGTGTCGGTTACATCAACCTTAATCCCACTGATGGCATTGACGTATTTTTGGTACAACTTGACATCACCACCTTTAAGTTCCAGCTCTTCAAGTACCACCTCAAAGCGATCGCTTAAACCAGCCCGTTCATCCCGGAGTTTCGTGATGTTGACCAGTACTTGTTTTTTTACTTCGGTCTTGGCCTCGACCGCTTCTTCTATCTTTTCTTGAGCTTTGTCCAGTCCCTGTTCAGTCTTTTTCTGCTGTTGTTCATCCGTAACGACTTTGTTGCTAATTGTCCCAATCTGCTCTTGAACCTTCGCAACTTCCTCGTCTGAGGTTTTGGCTTTATTTTTATCCTCTTCCGTACTTTCAACTGCTTGATCAATCGCCCCTTGCAAGGTTTTATCCTGCTGGGTCTTTTTTTCTTCTTTTACCGCTTCTTCTACTGACTCCTGAGCTTTTTTGAGAGCTTCCTGTGCTTCAACAGCCGCGTCATTAGCTTCAACGGAAGCTGATGGCGATGGCTCAGTCTCTATTTTTTCTTTAGTGTCTTTGGCTTCCTCAAGAGCCTTTTTGGCATCTTCTAGGGCATCAACAGCTTCCTTAGATTGTTGAAGCTCTCGATTTTTGCGCTTGACAGCAATTTCCGCATCGCTGAGTTCTTTAACTTTAGTTTTAAGCAAGAACATCCACCCCTGAGCTTCACCCTCTAGCTCATCCTTAGTCAATGGCTTGAGCAATAGCTCTAGCTCCTCAATCGGAATAGTTGGATCTTCAGTTGTAACTGCTTTCTGATTAGGTGCATTAGTGCTTTGTTGAGCTTGGACAGGTAACCACCATGCCCCAACGATTAAGAGACTGCCAAACAAAATGCTAATTTTCTTTTGTCGGTAACGAATCATTAGTTTTTCGTGTTGATAAGACGTTAATGAAGAGGTAACGTGTATAGTTTGGTTCACTGTTAAGTGTGAACCAGCGATGCAGCGCGGTCTTGGGGAGGCAGCGCGGTCTTGGGGGTCTCCCCCATGAGCGACTGCCGTGGTTTCCCCCACTCGCGCTTTGCATCAAGACAATGAAGATGCAACCTGTATAGTTTGGTTCACTGTTGTGTGAACCGTTGAGTGTGAACAGTTGCTCCCCGATTACCCCCCGAAGATCGGCAGGGCTGTAACATTGCTCGATCTAGACTGAGGGGGGTAGAGCACCAGAGGAGCGGATCTGAATTTTCCGCAAATCTTGGGGATTTTAACAGAATTTATCCCTTTCTAATTCTGTGTATCTAACCAAGAAATGAAGAGCCGGGGGCAGTCAATAGTGGCTGCATCTCACTGTCTTGATCCCAAGCGCGAGTGGGGGAAACCACGGCAGTTGCTCATGGGGGTTCCCCCCATGACCGCGCTGGATCCCCAAGACCGTGCTACCTCGCTGCATCGCTTTTGGAAAAATACGACCATTGAAGGCTAAAACACTTCTCCAGTTCCTTGAGTTATAGATTTAGAACGTTAAGATGCACCTGTGAATAGTGAAAATTTTACACTCAACTATAAATAGTTAATAATGCATAGATAGCCTTTTATTGGCTCAAATCAAGGGATATGCTTATTTTTGACCAAAATTTTTCATCTAACTTACATCTTGGACAAAAATTTTGGCCAATCTTCCCTGAGCACCGACTAGGATTTTATCATATCTTTATTTACCTGGCTGCTAATTAGAGCATCCTTTAACCAATATTCCGCACTTCACCGTGTACTACGTAATTATCAGGATTTATGTGTAGCCTATAAATATAATTATATAATTAAATATTCATACGTAAAAAATCCCCAAGGTACACAGGATTAGCGTATTACTTTGCATACTACAAATTAATCTGCGGAATGTGGGGTTTAACCCTTGGGGAGAGAGCTATGGAGCGCAAGGAGTTGCTATCTGGGCATGACTTCTTCTAGGGGAAGGTCATTGTCTTTAA
>NZ_JAAHHU010000619.1:0-2623 GCF_010672095.1 Moorena sp. SIO3I6
CCGCTACTAAAAAACTGATTGTGGTCAATTCCCCTGACCAGAGGAAACTCAATCCCGTGCGTGAGGCCACTCGTGGTGAGGTAGCTGCGATGGTTTATCAGGCTTTGCTGGATCAGGGCACACTAACCGCTGCTGTGAATAGTGAGTACATTGTCGTTGGTTGATTTATAGTTTCGATCTCACGGGAGTTAGATCAACTAAATCTTTCTGAAAATATCGGTAGCCTGCTGAGTGCAGGCTTTTTTTTATATAGCGCCATAGCTGTAGCGACCGTATGTCACGCTACGCGATGGTCCAATGGAGCCGCTACGCGATCGCTTACAGCATGGATACATTGATTCCTGGTCTCTACGTTTGGCTTGGATCATTATCTTTTCGCATTGGTGGGGTTGCTCCAGAAGAAAACTATCCAGGGACTATCCATGGCTTTGGTGGGTTAGCACTGGTACTACCGGGATATCGCATCTACAGCACATACCAAGGTAGCTATGACCCTCTTTTGTCAAACTAGGAGAAAGCCATCTCTGAAAGCGTTATGGGGCTTTAGTTCCCATATTTTAGATCCAATTTTGAGTTTGTGGAACAAAACTCTAGTAGTTTGTGTCTAGGTTAAGTAGCGTCCTAAATCCTGGCTACTGACTACTGTTTAGTATTGTAGTTAGTTTAATTACAAACCGCTTTGAGTTTGTGAAACAAAAATATAGCGGTTTGCCTCCAGGTTAAGTAGCGTCCTAAATCCTGGCTACTGACTACTGTTTAGTATTGTAGTTAGTTTAATTACAAACCGCTATAAATCCCCCAACTTCGATTAAATCAAAGTTGATTAAGGCAGATTTATGGGTATAATTATGCCCCCCTAGCCCCCCAATTTTGGGGTAAACAAAACTATCAAATAACCAAAAATTTGGTTATTTAGGGGGCTTTTATAAAATAAAACTATCTAAATTAATACTTCAATTAATTAACGCCGTTTCCGTTAATATAATCGTCCTGATAGTCTTTGCCTTCCAATGGAGAAATGGTTAGTAACTCTTTAGTTACACGAACCAATTTTTATCTAAGCTGGAAGGTGACAAATGCCGAATAGACGCAATGCAGTTCAGACAGACATAGAAACACTAATAAGTATCTATCAGAATTTATCTAAACTTGAGAAATATCTCAGAAAATCCCACGTTGATCAAACCGTAATCGATGATATCGAAAGTGCAAAAAATTCTGTCAATCATGCCTTAGATATTCTTCATAATTATTCCGATGCAATAGCTAATATCTATCAGGCACCACCACCGCGCTCAGAAACTTTTTAAATCCTAGAATTGTGCCGATAATATTGCTGCTCAATTCAAACTTCTAAATCCAAAAGAAAAAAAAGGATTCTCTAAACTTGATAATAGAGAATCCTCTTTGTTTTAATTAATCCCAAAAGTTACTAAGTTTACCCAGCTATGAAATTAGTTAGGGGTTATAAACCATCAATTAAGAAATCAATATATTTCCTAACCTCTTCACCCTCCAAATCATTCTTGCAGTACTCAGACAGTTTCCTATCTCTTATGTATTCTAGAGCGACAACATAAGGTCGAACTGATGACTTAATTATAAAGCTTCGTTTTAAGCCGTCAGTATTTTGCTCTCTGCCAAACCGCAAACTAGTAATAAGCCACTTGATACACTCATTGATATCTTGCTTAACACCATCTATGATTTTTTGTTTTTGTTTTTTAGAAAGCTCTGGAAACCTGTTGAAGTTCTCCAAAGCAATTCTTGCGGCTTCTCTAACTATCTTGGAGCTTTTCCACCGGTTATTAAGCCACTTTTTCTTAACCCACTTAACGGCCTTATCACGAGCTTCAGCCCTTTCCTGAGATGTAGCAAGGTTGTGTACTTGTCTCCGCAATTCTTTAAGTAAATCCTGAACTTCACGAGCCTGTGGTGTTTGGCTTAACAATGTTTCTAAGTTTTCAACGAGGTAAGCTACTGTTTGATCTTTTCGTTTCCTTTCAAGAGAAGCCCGGGGCTCCATCTGCCTCAAGTTTCCCTTAATGACTAGGGTATAAAGCCAAGGAACTATCGCGGAAACAGCAAATAGACCAAAGAGTAAGGAAAGTTTATCTTTTGTTTCCCTAATGCCACAAACAGTAGATTCAATAAACCAAATACTAAAAAATAAAACAATAATATATGCAATGGCAGCCCCTATTTTAATAGCAGGTATCTCTTCTGGAGTGAATTGCCTTGTCATTGTTAATGATTTTGGTTAATGATTTTGAAAGAACCCATCAGATCTAAGAGGTTGTCTGAGAAGTCTCATTTGCTACATATAAGCCCCCTAAATCCCCCAATTTTGGGGGACTTTTACCACCAAATAGATTCTTGTTCCCCCCAGAATTGGGGGGCTAGGGGGGCAAAATTCAGTATCAAAAAACTTTTCAGATATCCTCTAACTTTGATAATCAATTACTTAATTAGCTGATCCCAGAAATAATTATGCTCTAATTCTCCCTACCCCCTTGGGTGCATCTCATGTTTGCTGTTTGACCCGGTGGGTGGAATGGGCATCTTGCCCGTTACAATTTTCGGGCGGGCTGTCCTAAAACTGGCTAGGATGCCGAAAATGAGA
>NZ_JAAHHU010000062.1:0-37460 GCF_010672095.1 Moorena sp. SIO3I6
ATCCTGATCCAATGCATGGATCAAGTACTGACCTGTTTCTTGTTGCTCTTCAATATCCTCATCATCAATCCAGGACTGAAGCAGATTAACCGCTTCAGCTTGCTTTTGCCTTACCAGAATAGAGTTTGCCAAATCTCCCTATCTCCCCATCTCCCCATCTCCCCGCGCCCCTTGAATTCCCTGCACCCTGTATTCCATAGCTGACAATTTGGGAACTCTAGCTTTAGGACTGTATTCAGCAGTATAGCAGTTCTCAATTAGGTGAAGTACTTTCGTCTTGGGTTTTAGGGAGTTTCCGAGCTTGGAGTAGAGAAAGACAGGAAAGTGTGGGAGGTATCGGAGATGTGGCGAGATGGTAACGCGCTATAGCAATACGGATTTAATCTACCGTTTCCCATACTTATGAGGTACACAGGATTTTATCCCGATTCCCGATTCCCGATTCCCGATTCCCGATTCCCTACTCCCTACTCCCTACTCCCTACTCCCTATTCCCTAAAATTGTGTACCTCACCTTAAAAGCGATGTAAATCTTACCAGAGGAAATTAGCCCAAATGTCGGTTATCGATACAGATCAGGGTCGCAAATTTATTACCACTGAACCGATCACAGAAAGTGAAGAAACAGGAAAACAAAGAGTGTGGGATGCCACTCGCAGTGCTTTTTCAGAACGCAATTGTATTGGCTACTGGCGCTATCCTATTTTTTCTAAAGTAGGGGAAATCTCTAAGGAGCCTGATATTTTAATTACTGATCAAGACCTTGGTCTAGTAGTAATTGAAATCCAATCTATCACCATTGATCAAATCATTACTATTGATGGTGATCAGTGGCAACTCCAAAACTGTTCCACCACTGAAGCACATCCCTACCAACAAGCTGAACATCAGTTAAAAGCAATACTCGCCTTTTGCGATCGCGAACCTGCTATTTGGCGCAAAGTTACCGGAAGGGCGATGATTGCTCTTCCTCTAATTACTCAAGAACAATGGCAACACCACGGTTTTGACCAACTGCCAGACTGTCCTCCCATTATCTTCCAGGACCAACTGGGTAAAGTTGGCTTCCTAGAGTGTATTCAAGAAACTGAATCAGTGATACCAGGAGAAGACATAGATGATCAGCAGTGGAAGTTACTTTTAGCCGTGATCAGCGGAGCACCTATTTTCCGTAAACCTCTGCGTAGCCTAGTCTCTACCGAAGGCAAAACGCGCGCTAATGTTGTAGCCGCTTACACCCAACAACTCTACGAATTAGATATGCAGCAGGAACACATTGGTAAAGAAATCCCTCCTGGGTTTCAGCGGCTGCGGGGGATTGCGGGGTCAGGAAAAACAGTGCTGCTATGCCAAAAAGCTGCTCATATGCACTTGAAGCACCCAGACTGGACGATTGGGTTAGTGTTTTTTAGTCGCACCCTCTACCACTTAATGATTGGGTTAGTGGATCGATGGCTGCGTCGTTTCAGCAATGGCGATATCCAGTATGACCACAAGACTAACCACAAACTGCGAGTGCTTCATGCTTGGGGAGCTAAGGATCAGCCTGGTTTATACAGCACAATTTGCCAGTTAAATGGGGCTAGACCCAAATCCGCTCGGGATACTCGGGAAAGACAGCCCAATCGTGGTTTAGCAGAACTTTGTAAACGGCTATCGGAAGAAATCAACATTGAACCCTGCTTTGATGCTATTTTAATTGATGAAGGACAAGACTTAGTTACTGAAGATTATTTAAAATTCCAGGGCAAACAAGCAATTTATTGGCTAGCTTATCAAGCCTTACGACCCGTTAACCCAGAACAGCCAGAACAACGGCGCTTAATCTGGGCTTATGACGAAGCTCAAAGCCTAGACACCTTAAAAATCCCTACCACAAAAGAACTGTTAGGTGAAAATCTCAGCCGACTTTTGTCACAAGGACCACAATACCCCGGTGGTATTAAAAAATCTGAAGTTATGCGGCGCTGTTACCGCACTCCTGGCTCAATTCTCACCGCTGCTCATGGGCTCGGAATGGGGTTGCTACGTCCTGAGGGCATGCTAACTGGAATTACCAGAAAGGAAGATTGGGAAAAAATTGGTTATGAAGTCAAAGGAAACTTTATTCCCGGTCAACAAATCACCATCCATCGTCCAAAAGAAAACTCCCCCAATCCCGTTCCTGAATTGTGGAGCGCACCAGTATTAGACTTTGAAACCTATGGCTCTCGTCAGGAAGAAATGAGTGCTTTGGCAGATAAGATTATGCATAATCTGGTTGATGATGACCTTAAAGCCAGTAAAGAAATCTTAGTGCTAGCTTTAGGGTCCACTTCCGAAGCAATTGAATTAGAAAATCATGTCGCTGTTGTTTTGATGGAGCAAGACATTGATATTTATATTCCCACGGCATTGGAGTTGAATGAACTAAAGCCTCAATGGCCCCACGTTGATCGCGATCGCTTCTGGAAAGATGGTGGAGTAACCATATCTCGTGTGCCCCGTGCAAAGGGTAATGAAGCGGATATGGTGTATGTGGTCGGTGTTGATAATGTTGCCAGGAAAGAGAGTGATGTGAGTTTGCGTAACCAGCTATTTGTGGCATTAACTAGGGCGCGGGGCTGGGCAAGTGTCAGTGGAGTGGGTGACTATTCCATGTATAGCGAAATCCGCCAGGTCATTGAGAGTGGCGATACCTTCACCTTTACCTACAAGCGACCTCTGAAGCGGGATATTGGTGACCTTGAAGAAGGTTAACCGTCACAACTGTTGAACTTCCGAATAGGGAACAGGAATCCTTAAGCTATCAGCTATCAGCTATCAGCTATAGCGCTACGCGCAAGTCAGAAGTCAGAAGTCAGAAGTCAGAAGTCAGAAGTAAGCTATGACTAAGTTTCGGAGTTTAGGAATGTCCTAATCTTAATGCGTAGTGCTATACCAGCTTTGGAATAAGCGATGCAGAGGTGCGACCCGTGGCGAATTTAATTCGCCTACGGAAAACGCACCATTACGGTCTTGGGAAGCCAGCGCGGTCTTGGGGGTTTCCCCCACTCGCTATTGCATCAAGACAACAAGTAAGCATTGGAATAATGCTGAGTTACCTCAAGCGCGTCGTTCGCACAGCGTGGCCATTCGCGTAGCGTGGCCAAAGCCTGTGCCACAAGGCTGACGGCACCTCAAGTAGCGTGAGCTTTTAGCTGACGGCTGAATGCTTACCTAAAGGTTGCTCAATGATGGCGTAAGCTCGTGATTGCTCCTAAGGTTGATTAGGAATAGTGCTATCTTTGACCCAACTTGCTATTAAGAAATATCCCATGCGAATTTTACAAATCGTCCCATCGATTTCCCTGGTATATGGTGGTCCGAGTCAAATGGTAAAGGGACTATCTCAGGCTCTGGCATCTCAAGGGGTAGCAATTACAGTACTAACTACTAACTCTAATGGGGATGCTGGTCAACCCCCTTTGGATGTACCCCTAGATCAACCAGTAAAACAGGATGGTTATCAGATCAGATACTTCCGTTGCTCTCCCTTTCGCCGCTATAAATTTTCCCTGGGCTTATTACGCTGGCTATGGCAACACGCCTCAGAATTTGACCTTGCCCATATCCATGCCTTATTTTCTCCAGTAACTACAGCAGCGGCTACCATCGCCCGAAAACAGGGATTACCCTACCTATTGCGTCCCTTAGGTACCCTTGACCCAGCGGATTTGCGGAAGAAACAACAGCTAAAGCGCATCTATGCCGCACTGTGGGAGAAACCGAATTTAGCTGGAGCAGCTGGTATACACTTTACCAGTCAACAGGAAGCTAAGATTTCGGAACGTTTTGGGACAGCATCCCCTGATATCATGATTCCCTTAGGAGTAACGCCGCCAAACCAGCAACAACTCCAGCAAGAACTAGGTGAAGCAAATACTGAATTGAAGATTCCCCATGACCAGCCCTTAGTGTTGTTTATGTCTCGTATTGACCCGAAGAAGGGATTGGATTTACTTATCCCAGCTCTAGAAAAGCTCTTAAACGAGGGACTCCAATTTCACTTTGTCTTGGCGGGAACCAATCCTCAAGACCCAAGTTATGAAAATAGTATCATAGAGCAGATCAAGGCTTCAACTCTATCATCAAATACCACCATTACTGGTTTTGTGACTGGTGACTTGAAAGCAGCATTGTTAAAGGATGCGGATGTATTTGTCCTGCCATCTTACTACGAAAACTTTGGGATTGCGGTAGCGGAAGCGATGGTGGCTGGGACAGCAGTGGTGATTTCTGACCAGGTCCATATTTGGGAAAACGTCAAAGATGCTGAAGCAGGATGGGTGAGTCCTTGTGAGGTTGAGGCTTTGACTAGACAGTTACGGGAAGCACTTCAAAATAAACAGGAATGCCAACTGCGGGGAGTCAAGGCTCAGGAGTATGCTTTAGAGCACTATAGTTGGAATGCGATCGCACAACAAATGATTCAGGTTTACCGTCAAATTAGTCATTAGTACCCGTAGGGGTACTGTCAAATCCCCGATAAACCAAGCAAAATAGATGTATCAGCCCTAAGTACAGGACAAAAAGCTTGAAATGAAGAGCAGGATAGGGTTTCATCAGAAATACCACAATCTGTCGAAACCCTATGATACCAAATTCGTTTGTCAAAACCCCTTTATAAAAATCGATCAAATCTTTGTATGCCAGGAATCTATGGCTATGCAGATAAGGGGGGTGTGGGAACAGGATTTGGTATGAATCAATAAGCGCGAATTGAAGCAATTACTCCAAGAACATTTAGACGCTCCTTGGAGCCAGACTCTCGCTCTTTGCGCCCTGTTCTTGTTGGCTGTCCTCAAGGTAAAAACGGTCAATCTCTGTGATACCAAATCCGTTTGTCAAAACCCCTTTATAAAAATCGATCAAATCTTTGTATGCCAGGAATCTATGGCTATGCAGATAAGGGGGTGTGGGAACAGGATTTGGTATTAATTGAGGTTTTTCAGAGTTGATGCGTTCGCGTAGCCAATTATATGTAGCTAACGAAATTAGTGGGGAACGAGGGACAGTCAATTTAAATTAACTCTATATAGTAATTAAGTGATCGCTTTAATGCGCTATATAATTAACTGAATTTGAGACGTTTTTGCTGACTATATACAGTTTAAAACTTCGGACTAAGCGCCTAAGACATACCGAGGGTGGAGTTGCCGGAATTATCCTCTTCCTGATCTACTACTATGAGTTACCAAAATTCGTGATTTTTGCCAAATTTCAATTTAATAATTGATGGTATGTCTACGAAGAAACTCACCCAGTACCCGCATCCCGGAAGCTATTGCACTCTAAATACGATCACATCAGTATGGATGTAAATCAACTATATTGAGTAAATTTAGTTAAAAAATGTCTCTAACTCAAAAAATTCAGAAATGGCACTGTAAAATCGTCTTAAGAGTGTAGAGACTAAATAGAGGCAACGATTAGATGACAACTAACCCAACAAGCGAAGAGGCGAGATTAGCAGTAAATGTTTTTGTATCTATTGATATATTGGGTCTATTAGATCATAAAGAGTCTCGTTCTGCTGACTCAATAGAAGAACAGATAAAAAGCTATTACCTTGGTCTAGACATACCTGAAAATGAGCCCTTGAAAACAATCGCAAAACAACAACCATTACAAGAATGGGATAAAGAAAAAAAACATTACGTTTTTAACTCATATTGGAACGTAATTATTGAACAAGCTCATAAGAACTCCAAGGAAAATTACAAAGTATTCAGCAACTCACCAGCTGTCCAGGATATATTAGGTAAGTATGTCCGATTAATAGCAAGTCGAGGTGACACTCAGGGATGGAAATTGGCTATAGACAAATCGGATTTAATCACTGAGTCGAATAATGTAACATACTTAACGGAGACCTATAACTTGAGTATTAAAGCCAAACCAAACCAATGGATTCGTTGGTGGGGTAATTCGATAACACCCTTTTGTGATATCCAATGCGTAGTCGCAAATATTACCACGGCAGGACGACCTACTAAGTTAGAAGAGCTCGAAAATGAACACTACGAAACAACAGTCTATATGTATCCGTCAGGCAGTGTTGGAAAGACACCCCCAGAATACGTCACCGCACAAAGCAGAGCATACAGCTACATAGGTCAATTGAAACCCGGTAACTCGAAAAAAATTAACTATGACATTACATTCCATCTAGTGGATCATCGTGGAGATATAATAGCTGAATTCAGAGTCGATCCTGAAATCAGAGTGATTTGAGCTTAAAGTGCAAATGAGACTCTTCTATTGTCGTGACACAGTTAAAAATGGAGGTTTAAGAATATTCAGTCCTCAATTGATTGACATAGTTTTAGAGTAAAAATTAAAGACCTCAAATTAAGCCTGTCACGCCACTATGGTGCGTTAACAAAGTGTAATGCACCATCAGATAAACTTTAGAGGAACGGAACTAACTAGTAAACCCTTCAATCTAAGTACAGGACAAAAGTTTTAGAGAGTGCGAAAAGTCAGCCTGATTGTGGATAGAAGGATTTAAAACCAAATGCCGCAAGTAGTCAAATCCGTTCGCGAAATAAGCTCCCTTGCCGACGACCGTGTTTTTTAATAGTAATGGGTTGATACTGGTGTAACCACAAACCCGTTCCCATTGACCAACGAGCGTGCGAGTGTCAGCAGCGGCTTTCAGTTTGCGTAAACGCTCAGCTAATGTAAAGTGAGTGGACTCAATGGCATTTGCCTCGGGTTTTAAAAATGCCTGCATAGGGTTTCAATGCCCCAACGCAAGGCAAACGTCAGTGACCAGATGCGCTTGTTGCCGGGGGTGCAATCACGACTCTTTACTGGCCATCATCAAGCCGCTTGGCTTCAACTGAAACTGGGTAGCCCCAAACACGACAAACCCCCAAGAGTAGTTGGGATTCACCTGGCATGCTTATGGGCAAAAACCACTTTGGCTGCCAGGGACGTTCCTGAGCGTTCAATCTTATCAGTGGCTCGGATTCGGATACGAAACGATAGAGTGGCCCCGCGCAACAGATAACGAATCCATGCCTGACCAATAAACATGCAGGTCTGCACACAAACACGCTGATCTCGGCTTTTGGAAAGAGCTGGTAAAATTCCAAGGGTAAGCGCATTCGCTCATCACTATTGGAGTTTCCCTTCTGATCGAGCAGCCACCACAATACTGGATTTGCCACTCCTTGATGCACAATGCCGTTTGTCAGAATGTTGTAGCAATGAGACCCGAATTCCCACGTTGTTCGGTCGAGGCTCAGAACCCATCCATCAGGAATCCCCATCCAGCTCACAACCATTTTGGCAATTTGGGCGTAATCCACCTCAAAGCCTCGAAAAAATCGCGCTCTGACGCAAGTAAGCTCGATTCCGGCAGTGCCTTGCCTCCAAACCCTAACGACAGCTCACAGAGATTGACCGTTTTTACCTTGAGGACAGCCAACAAGAACAGGGCGCAAAGAGCGAGAGTCTGGCTCCAAGGAGCGTCTAAATGTTCTTGGAGTAATTGCTTCAATTCGCGCTTATTGATTCATAGCGGTTTTGGGCAGATTGTGGTATTTCTGATGAAACCCTATCCTGCTCTTCATTTCAAGCTTTTTGTCCTGTACTTAGGTATCAGCCAATTAGCTAAAACAACACAGAGCAATAGACGAAGGATACATGAAAATGGAACGTATTCAGGAAATTCCTACCTTTAAAGTTAATGGTTTTGCTGCTCTGGTAGGGATTATTGCGATCGCTAGTTTTGGTGTGTGGTTAGGTAAAGGTCTAGTCGGGTTTTCCAATATCAACGACTTATTTCTCTATACCAACAACTTATTTGGTATTGGTCTAGTGATCGTAGCCTTGGTTGCCCTAAAAGGCTTTCTAACTGTGCAGCCTAACCAAGCCCGAGTGCTAGTGTTTTTAGGTAACTACGTTGGCAGTGTCCGTACCTCTGGCTTTTGGTGGGTTAACCCTTTTGCCTCCAAGCAACTTGTTTCTCTTCGAGTGCGTAATTTCAATAGTGATAAACTGAAAGTAAATGACGCGAAAGGCAACCCCATTGAGATTGCTGCGGTAGTTGTCTGGCGAGTTGTAGACTCAGCCAAAGCCACGTTTGACGTAAATTCCTATGTAGATTTTGTTGCCATCCAAAGTGAGACTGCTATCCGTGGTTTAGCTAGTCGCTATCCCTACGATACTAATCAAGAAAACCTAGCCTCACTCAGAGGCAGCCCCGAAGAGATTGCAGCAGCTCTTAAGGAAGAATTACAGGCTCGCTTAGAGGTGTCAGGTGTCGAGGTGATAGATAGTCGTATTTCGTATTTAGCCTACGCTCCAGAAATTGCCCAAGTCATGCTAAGGCGTCAACAAGCACAAGCTATCATAGCAGCTCGTCAAGAAATTATTGAAGGTGCCTTGAGCATGGTGGAAATGTCCATCAAGCGGCTGAACGATAACCAAATTATTGAGCTAGACCAGGAAACAAAAGCAGCAATGATTAACAATTTGCTAGTGGTTTTGACGGCTGAGCAAAATATACAACCTGTTGTCAATACTGGTAGTCTTAAACTGTAAGCATTCAGCTATCAGCTATCAGCTATCAGCTATCAGCTATCAGCTATCAGCTATTAGCTTATGTGCTAAGCACACGCGTGCGCGTTCAGCTTTTGAATAAAATAAGCTGACGACTGACCGCTGACCGCTGACCGCTGACCGCTGACCACTGACCGCTGACCGCTGACCGCTGACCACTGACCGCTGACCGCTGACCGCTGACCACTGACCGCTGACCGCTGACCGCTGACCGCTGACCACTAAAGGTAAAGCTGTTACTTGACCATAACTTTCGGGAATTCTATCAATAGAAACTCTAATAGTTTTCAGCTTCATCAGGTAATCAAACTATGGATTTGGAACAGATTTCCCGAAAAAGCCTCTTTGGTCAGCTTTTACGTTTGCCCTTAAGGCTAATTCCTCCTGAGATGACAATGCCGATCTGGCTAGGTAAGCTCGCCGGTAAAAAATGGATAGTTGGTGCTGGCAGAAACGGCTGTTGGTTAGGGACTTATGAGTATGACAACCAACGGGTGCTTGAGAAAACTCTGAAATTAGGAAACACTGTATTTGATATTGGAGCTCACGCTGGTTTCTTTACACTATTGACTTCGGTGCTAGTTGGTGATGAGGGAAAAGTTTTTGCCTTTGAGCCCCTACCCCAAAACCTTGGT
The DNA here is from genome assembly GCF_010672095.1 of Moorena sp. SIO3I6. NCBI lineage: Bacteria > Bacillati > Cyanobacteriota > Cyanophyceae > Coleofasciculales > Coleofasciculaceae > Moorena > Moorena sp. SIO3I6. The sequence continues at coordinate 9,228 of NZ_JAAHHU010000062.1, forward strand.
TACTTAAGAAAACATCTGTCTATCAACAGCATTACCAATGCCACAGTTATGGCAGCAGCGCTTTCAGACCGCTCTGGTATGGCATCCTTTAGAGAAACCTCTGGCAGCTATCAGGGGGGTATTTCTTCTCAAGGAACACTTCAAGTCAAGATGGTTAGTTTAGATGAACTGATTGCCAGTGGTGAAATTCCTGTGCCCGACTGCATCAAAATTGATGTGGAGGGCCATGAGAAGTTCGTTCTACTTGGTGCCAAATCTCTGTTGGAAAGTGCTCATCCTACCATTTTCTTGTCTATCCATGGACGACCTGTCTATGAGCAATGTTGTCAGTTGTTAGAATCTTTAGGCTACAAGATTCTTGTCTTAGACAAACCTGATGGTGGGGAACTTCCAAAAAACCTTGATTTGATTGCTTCTTACCCTGGTTGACCGATTGACTGTAAGTAGTAATATCATGCTCGGTTGAATACCCATAATTAGAGGGAGGGTGGGGAGATGGGGAGATGGGGAGATGGGGAGATGGGGAGATGGGGAGATTTTTATTAAGCGATGCAGCGCGGTCTTGGGGAGCCAGTGCGGTCTTGGGGGTTCCCCCCATGAGCAACTGGCGTGGTTTCCCCCATGAGCGACTGCATCAAGACAGGGTAATTATCCCGACATGATATAAGCTTTCAGATCGAGCCCGGTTGAAACCTATATCTAGCGTTTCTCATAGCTATTAGTTAGGTACACAGGATTTTTTCCCTATTCCCTGTTCCCTATTCCCTATTCCCTATTTCCTATTCCCTATTCCCGATTCCCTATTTTAAATTGCACTATGACCCAAAGCCAAACCAGCAACCAGCATCCCTAGTACCAAAAACGGTTGCGCACTAGCCTGGTATTTGACATCATTTTTCAGGGGGTCACGAAGAAAGTACATATCTTGGAAGGTGATTTGGGGGATGATTAATAGGATGAGAATAGCAGCGTAGAGCTTCTGATCAATGCTGATTAAATAACCAGCAATCCCTGCTTGAAATACATCAATCATCACCACACAAATCCAAGCTGCTGTGGTAACACCAAACATGACCGGTAGGGATTTTAAGCCCAATTCGCGATCGCCTTCCACACTTTTGAAATCATTAACTACTGCAATACCTAACCCTGCCAGGGAGTAGAACAGGGTCAGAATCATAATAGTCAGGTTAAGATGACCAAATAAGCCATGACCTGCCCACCAAGGAAGGGCGATATAGCTGGCACCGAGAGCATAGTTTCCCAGCCAACCATTTTTTTTCAGTTTCAGGGGTGGGGCAGAATAGATATAGGCTAGAAAGGCACCGCCTAGGGTAAGACAGGTGAGTGTGGGAAATTCATGACCAGCCCAAACATCGAGTCCGTAGCTAAGAGCGATACCTGCTAGGAGTAGCACCACAATCTGGGTGATCACCTGGGGGATAGAGATGGCTCCTGATGGGATAGGACGGTATGGTTCATTAATGGCGTCGATTTCGCGGTCATAGAAATCATTCAGGGTTTGGGTATACCCTGCCATCAACGGACCAGAAAGCAACATACAGGCGGCGGCCATCAGAAGGTCTTCGAGTGTCCAAGTGTAGCCACCGGAGGAAGCAGCACCACACACTACCCCCCAGATCAGGGGTATCCAGGTAATTGGCTTCATCAACTGCAGGCGAATCTTCCATAGGTTGCTTTCACCAGGAGCTGCGCCTTTCATACCCAGTAGCTGACGGGTTTTGGCACTTTGTTCAGTTAGATTTTCTTCAGCCATAGCAACTACCTAGAATGAAATTATCAAATAGCCATCTTGAAACTTAGCCCCTTTCACGGATTGACCACTAAGTTGTGGAGGCAGCAGGATATTATGCCGTTGATCCCCCGCTTCAACGGTGACTTCTGGACCGTATTGGGTGAGTTTCACCTGCTTTTTGTTAAAACCTGGTAAGAATAAACGAACGTTGCGACCAGGAATGTCGATAGTCATAGGTCTGGGTGCCTGGGATGCCTGTTTAAAATCTGGCAGGGCATCGATCAGGGATTGCCAATCTTCCCCTGGTGGGGAAGTGGGAAGAGTATTAACGACTAGAGGGGCAAATTCCGATTCTATTGCTGGGGTTACCGGGGTTTGGTTTACCAGCACACCACCGACAGTAACACCCACTTGTTGGGCACTACCCCACAGATACTTGGCTGTGGCAATGGCTAGGGGGTTATCGGTAGTGACCAGATAGGATGCGACCCGATTGGGATCTGCGATCGCATTTTTTCCCTCCTCCAACATATTGTTGGCCTGATTCGTTGATTCACCAGCAAAGTCCTCACTCGTCCATGACACATTTAGAATGGCGCTAGTGACTGGTTGGATAAAGGGGGAAATGGCTTTGCCCAGGTCAGAATCTGCCATGACTTGGCGAAATCTACGACTATACCAACTGATAATTTCTGGCATTCCCAACATTCTCAGGGTAGCTTGAGAGCCGGTGCCATCGTAGATGATCGCGTCATACTGACCGCTTTGGTAGTACTCCCGAAGGGCGTTGAGGGCTAAAGCATGATCCATCCCCGGTAAGATGCCCAGTTCTTGACCATAGACATTTTTTAGGGTAGGCGATCGCAAATATTGCTCCTCTAGCTTTTTGACATCTTCCCAGCTGCGTTCCAGTAGTACTGTAGTCATTAGCTGTACTACCCGGAGGTTAGGACTTATTTCCACCGGGTCAGACGTTGGGGATAGCCCCAGTAGCAGTCCAAAGCTAGGACTTGGGTCTTGTCCTACCAGTAGCACTCGTTGACCGAGGCTCGACAGCTGCTTAGCGGCAGCAATTGCCACAGTAGTGCGACCTGTGCCGCCTTTACCCAGAAATGTTAGAATCCGTGCCATAGTGCAAGTCTCGTGCCTCGGTGCGATCGCGTTTATTAAAATCTAGTCTACGATTTTCAATTCATCCTCAAAGAACCAGGTAGAGCTGTTGTCCTCAAATTTCACCGTTACGCCCACTCCACTGCCATCGGTCATTTTATAATCTGTGATCGTGCCTATTTGTCCCAGTTTATTTGCGATGTTGTTGCCTACCCGGTCTCTTAGACGAAACACTTTTACTTTTTGCCCAATTTTCATTGCTACTAGATCATACGATAAACCACCCCTCAGTTTACCGGAATCTGTCGCGATCGCATCAGGGAAAACTGTCATAAGTTCCACTGTTGCCCCTGGGACTGATATCAAGTCCGGTTGAATACCCATAATCTAAGGAAGTGTCGGAAGTGTCGGAAGTGTCGGAAGTCTGCGCGGGTAGTCTGAGGGGGGTAGAGGTAGCTGCCTCTTGCCTCTGTTCACTACTCCCTACTCCCTACTCCCTACTCCCTACTCCCTTTGCTATACAAGTTTGTTATCAATAATTTTATCGAAATTATAACCATGTTATTTGATGAACCTTACTATATTGCGATTAATCAAGCCCGCTGGGCTGTAGCGGAAAACATTCTCAATCAGCTTAGACTCAATCAGGGATTAAGTTTCACCACTTGCATTGACGTCGGATGTGGTCCTGGTTGGTTTTCTAAAAAGCTAGTGAATTGGGGAGTAAATGTAATTGGTTTAGAGGGGAGACAAGAACTTGTTGAAGAAGCGAGTAAACGGGTAACTGAAGCTAATTTTTATCAGGTTGATGTTGAATCTACCCCACAGATGTCTCAATTTGCTGGAGCAGACTTAGTGTTTTGCTTCGGCTTGCTCTATCATACAGAAAATCCATTCAAAGTCATTCGTAATTTGCAGTTATTAACCAAAAAAGTGTTATTTATTGAAAGTATGAATGTCCCTTTAAATGAACCAGTTACCTATCTAGTTGAAGAAGGCAAAAATGAAACCCAGGGCTTAACCTACCATGCCATGATTCCTAGCCGAAGTTGCTTGCTGAAAATGCTCCAAGTTTCAGGATTTCCTTATCTATACGACTATCAGGGTTATGTAGACCATGAAGATTTCTGGGAAACAGAGACCAAGCACCAAAGACGCCGAATATTTTTAGCATCTACAGTAGACTTACAAGTCAGTGATTTAGTTCCCTCACCCGAGATTGTCACACCAAAGTATAATTTTGCTAAACAATAACTAGACGAGTTTACGAATTAATGGATAGTCAGGAAGAGCATTTACCTAGCCATGAGTCCATAAATGAGTTGGATAAGATGGAGATTTATCTTCAGGTATTCCACCATTTTCTGCCTCAGGCGATGGATTTCCCCAATTTGGCGGTACCCTACACCTTGTTTTTGCGATCGCTTCGAGAAAAACTCCATCCAGCAGGGGTCCGGGATATCCAAGCAGTGAATTTGCCATCAGGCTTGACATTCCACGTTGATGTCGGGGATCGACTAGGGTGTGACTTTTTCTATGGCCATTACCAAGAATACTTTGATGCCCAACTCTTTTTAGGTCTGCTGGATGCCAATTCCATTGTGCTAGATGTAGGAGCAAACTTTGGTTACTACGCCGTATCATCAGCTACAAAATTAACTCCCAGCGGTTGTGTTCATGCCTTTGAACCTAACCCAGATGCCTACCAGCTTTTACAACAGAATGTAGAAGTTAACCACTTACAACAGTTAGTTTCTTGCCATGACCTATGCATCGGTGCTGAAGATGGAGAAACAGACTTTTATATTACCCAGGAATCCGCATTTAGTGGTATGGATGATACTAAGCGGTCTGTCTTGCGTGAAAAGCTCAGAATTCCAGTGCGTAGTCTAGACTCCATACTTCCAGAGTTGGGATTATCCCAGATAGATGCCATCAAGATAGATGTAGAAGGATACGAATTTGCGGTATTAAATGGTGCTATGGAAACCATTCAGCGCTCACCAAATCTAGTCATCATGATGGAAGTAAGTGCCAAGAATCTAAATGAGCAGCGACGGGAAGCATTGATGTCGTCTCTAGTGAATCTTTACAATCAAAACCTCCGGGGCTGGATCGTAGATTCTAACCCAAGAGTACTAAAATCTATACCAACTCCAGAAGCAGCACTAACCTTAGGGAGTGCTACAAGCGCTAATTTATTCCTAATGGTTTCTGGCTCAGAGCGTGAACATCAATTGAGTAAAGTCTATCATGATTTAGAGACAAATGACGATAGTAATAAACTCAAAGAACCTGATATAGCGTTTGGATCTGGGTTGTGAACATACTTCCAAAGGCCAAGAGGCAAAAGGCAAAAGGCAAAAGGCAATAGGTTACTGTGCTCTATCTTTTTTATTTGATTTCAGAGATGATTATTAGTAAACTGTAAATATATTATATACCATAATTATGAGGTACATTCAAGAAAATTATGCTAAATAAATTTAATTGGAACAAAACAACTACTGCAATCGGCTTGATTCTTTCCGCTGTTGGTATTGTCGTCGGTCTTTTTACATCAGAAATCAGATGCTTGATTCCAATTATAAACCAAACTTGTCCAAAAGGGCATTGCAAATCGTTATTCAAGGATAATCAAAGAATTGAATTAAAATATAATCGTACAGACCTTGCTCATCTACAGTTTGGAGAAGTCGAAAATATAAATATAATAGAAAGGGGTGAAGATACATTGGTAACAGGGAGAGTGTATCTTCTTGACCATCCATATCCGGGAAACAAAAAGCTTGAAGAAATCTCAGTAACAAGTGATAAATATCCTCATAAGTATCCCAATCCTGTAAAATTTCAAATCAAATATAATAAAGACGATACATGGAATTTAGATTGGTATGATGTTTCAGGAACAAAATTAGAGGGTGAGGGGAAATGTCAAAATGCTAAAATAGCAACAGGAATGCTGAGATACCCCGACGGGCATGATACTTTCAATATAATGTTTGAAAGTATTCAACAATAAAACTCTGGAAATTAGAGAACGTGTCCTTGATGTACGGGTGCATCAAGACAAGGATTAGTATATATACCCGGTGGTGCGTTACGGGACGGGCTGTTCCAATACTAGCGGTGCGTTACGGGACGGGCTGTGCCAACCCTGGCTAGGAGCTGAAAATGAGGGTGAGCCCGTCCCTAACGCACCCTACGGAACTTAAGGTAATCTGTTTACAACTCAAAAGTCACTATGGATATTCTCTACGACCATCAAATGTTTGCCATCCAGAAATTTGGTGGGATATCCCGAATTTTTATTGAGTTAATGCGAGAGTTATCGCCCAACTCTGACTGCTCAATTCATTGGCATCGTGGGATCAAGACCGATGGGTATGATATTTCAGAGTATTGCGATCAACTCACCAGATATTGGGTGATGCCCAAATTGCCCTTTCCAACAGGTAAGGTTATTAATGACACTATCAATAAACTCTCCTTTCAATGGTTTGTCCGTAGATTTGGTAGACAGTATGATATCTATCATCCTACCTACTATGATGCTGACTTAGTCGAGATTGTTAAACCCAAGAAACTTGTGATAACGATCCATGATATGATTCCCGAAAAATTTTTATCAGGACAAGCTAAGTTTCAGCCATTAATTAAAAATAAGCAACAGCTAGTTGAACAATCTGATTTGATTTTTGTAGCTTCCGAAAATACCCGAAATGATTTAGTAGACTTATTGGGAGTTAATCCGGAAAAAACTAAAGTAACCTATTGGGCAAGTCGAATTCAAGACGCTAACGAATGTGAATTACCAAAGGATTGCCGTAGTCAGCCTTACTTCCTGTATGTGGGAACTCGTTCAAAATATAAAAATTTTGAAATAGTCCTCAAAGCCTTTGCTGCTAGTCCTAAATTACGGGATAATTTCAAATTAGTCTGTTTTGGGGGTTCCTGTGATTTTTTGGAATCAGAATTCAAGGTTATGGAAGAGCATAATATGCGGCAAAATTTCATCTATCTTAGGGGTGATGATACCCTACTCAAAACCCTATATTGTAATGCCCAAGCCCTAATTTATACCAGCCGCTATGAAGGATTTGGTTTACCGCCCCTAGAGGCAATGGAATGCCAATGTCCAGTTATCTGCTGCTTAACCTCTTCCTTGCCTGAGGTCGTAGGAGATGCAGCTAGTTTATTTGAGCCAGATTCTGTGGATGGACTAGTTAACGCTATGGAGATAGTTGTAGAAGACTCAGAACACCGAGCATCTATGATTGAAAAAGGGCGGCAACGTGCTAAGCTTTTTACGTGGCAAAAGACTGCTCAACGGACTTTGGATGGTTATCGTTCAATTAGCTCATGAATCCTGGACACCGCTATCAGTTTGTCAGCAGTATTAGTTGCTAATCAAACCCCGAAGACGGTAATATTTGGATCGGTGTGAGGTAATCAGTCATGAATAAACAGGATTCAGTTATAGAACAAATTAAACAAGACCGAAAGATTCGAGCAGGAGATGATCCACGAAGGTTAGAGCATTTTGGGTTTAAGGTACACTCTCAATCGGATGAAGACGGCATTATAGAAGAAATCTTTAATAGAATTGGGATAAAATCAAAGGTTTTTGTGGAGTTTGGAGCAGAAACAGGACGAGAAAACAATAGTCATTATCTTTTAGAAAAGGGATGGACAGGATTGTGGATAGAATCCTTGCCAGACTATGCAAAAACTATTAGAGAAAATTATCAAGATGCCATCGGTGAAGGTCGCTTAAAATTTATCGAAGCGGTAGTTAACGCCGAAAATATTAATAATTTAATTGAAAGGGGTGGTATTACTGGAGAAATTGATTTTCTGTCAGTGGATATTGATAGTAATGACTATTACGTTTATGAGGCTATTTCGGTTATACAACCTAGAGTTGTTTGTTTAGAGCATAATCATTCCTATCCACCACCTCAAGAATGGATCATGCCCTATGACCCTAATTATCGCTGGGATTATAATTCTACGGCTTATGGAGCTTCTCTTGTATCTTTAGAGAAGCTAGCTCGCCGTAAGGGGATGGTGTTAGTAGGTTGTGGATTATATTCTGCCAATGGATTTTATGTGCGTGAAGATTTAGTCAATGATGCCTTTTCTCCTCCCTTTACTCCTGAGCGTTTTTTTAATCCTTTAGACTATCAAAAAATTGTTAGTTTTCCTCGTAGATATGCAGGAGCGACAAGTTTCCTAGAAAGTCTACTGGATAAGGGAAGCAACTCTCATCCCTTTAAGATAATCCGGAGACTCGGGGGGGGTGTAAGGATAAAAATAAAGCAATTCTTAAAGCAAATACTGGAAAAAGATAATTGAATCCAAGCACTTTTGAGCATGTAATTCCATAGAAAAACTAAAACTCTGACTGCTCAATTCATTACTCAAAACCCTATATCGTAACGCCCAAGCCCTAATTTATACCAGCCGCTATGAGGGATTTGGTTTGCCCACCCTAGAGCCAATGGAATGCCAATGTCCAGTTATCTTCCGCTTAACCTCTTCCTTGTCTGAATTGGTAGGAGATGCAGCTAGTTTATTTGAGCCAGATTCTGTGGATGGACTAGTTAACACTATGGAAATAGTTGTAGAAGACTCAGAACACCGGGCATCTATAGATTGAGAAAGGACGGCAACGTGCTAAGCTTTTCACATGGCAAAAGACTGCTCAACTGACTTTGGATGGTTATCGCTCAATTAGGTCATGAATCCTGGACACCGCTATAAGTTTGCCAGCAGTATCAGTTGCTAATCAAACCCCGAACACGGTAGTATTTAGATTGATGTGAGGTACATTTAATGTATAATACAACCAATGATAACTAGTGACCAAAAATTTGGTTGGGTTTTAAGGTAATACAGTCATGAATAAACAGGATTCAGTTATAGAACAAATTCAACAAGACCGCAAGATTCAAGCAGGGGATGATCCACGAAGGTTAGAGCATTTTGGATTTAAGATATATTCTCAATCGGATGAAGACGGCATTATAGAAGAAATCTTTAATAGAATTGGTACAGAATCAAAGGTTTTTGTGGAGTTTGGAGCAGAGACAGGAGAAGAAAATAATAGTCGTTATCTTTTAGAAAAAGGATGGACAGGATTGTGGCTAGAATCCTATCCAGACTATGCACAAGCTATTCCAGCCAATCATCAAGATTCCATCGCTGAAGGTCGCTTAAAATTTATCGAAGCGGTAGTTAACGCCGAAAATATTAATGATTTAATTGAAAGGGGTGGTATTACTGGAGAAATTGATTTTCTTTCAGTGGATATTGATAGTAATGACTATTACGTTTATGAGGCTATTTCGGTAATACAACCTAGAGTGGTTTGTTTAGAGCATAATCCTGCCTATGCACCACCTCAAGAATGGATCATGCCCTATGACCCTAATTATCGCTGGGATGGTAATGCTACGGCTTATGGAGCTTCTCTTGTAGCTTTAGATAAGCTAGCTCGCAGTAAGGGGATGGTGTTAGTAGGTTGCGGATTATATTCTGCCAATGGATTTTATGTGCGTGAAGATTTAGTCAATGATTCCTTTTCTCCTCCCTTTACTCCTGAGCGGTTTTTTAACCCTTTAGACTATCAAAAAATAGTTAGTTTTCCTCGTAAACAGATTCAGTAGAGCAAAAACTTGACCCTGGTCTGTTAGCAGGATTTTAGAAGCTTATTACTTTGGCAGTTTTGACAGTTCATTGGCTTATAACCTTTGCACTGTCAATAGTTTCACCAGGTTCCGTTTTTTCCTAAGGTTGATCCTTGAAAATTTGGCGTTGCTGAACTCAAGGATGAGTTATTGAAAGCATTAGTCTCTTGCTGCTTAAATCCCCCTGCTCCCGTGACCAACAAGATTGGGGGTCACAGAGATTAAAATTATACCATCATTAAGCAACGCCGAAAATTTTATTCGTTATCTGTAGGGATACCAACAAACCTTTTGAATTTGAACCACAGCGTTCGCAATTTCCAAAACTTACTTGTCTTCATGGCCGCAACTTCTAGTTTGGTGTGGTGTAATTCGTCTTGAATTTGTTGCAGTTCTATAATTTTACTCTCTTGAAGCTGTTGTGATTGAACTAGCTGTACTTTGGCATTTTGTAATTGCTCTTGAGTTTGTTGAAGTTTAGTTTGACCTAGCTTTACTTTGGCGTTGGCGTGTTGTAATTGCTCTTGAGTTTGTTGCAATTGCTTTTGAGTTTGTTGTAATTGCTCTTGAGTTTGTTGAAGTTTAGTTTGAGTTTCTTGCAATTCTAGGATTCCGCTATCTTGAAGCTGTTGTGATTGAACTAGCAATGTCCGCAACTCATGAAGTTCTTGTAACTCCTTGGAGAGTTCTTGAGTCGTTTTAACTCGACCACAGGCAAGGGTCGTTGAGTACTCGTGGTCTGTAAGACGAAATTTGACAATATCATGCCATAGATAGTTGGATCCAGGCCAAGTTTCAACAACATCATGAAAAGCCATCCATCCTCCAACTTTCATCAGGGGTAATAATAACCCAAAATCCGTCAGCACATCTAAGTATTCATGAGAACCATCAATAAAAACAAAGTCAATCGTCTTTTCTCCAGTTAATTCACCCCAACGCTTCAGAATTTCTAAAGAATATCCCTGAAAAGATTTGATATAAGGAGTCAGTTGGTATTTATCAAGGTTTTCTTTCCAGACCTCAAAGACACTCTTTTCTGGTATGTCGTGACATTGCCCTATCCATGGATCAATACAGTAGATCTTGCGATTAGTCCCTACACAGGCAAACGCCATAGCTGCCGTAGACCTTCCTTTATAAGAGCCAACTTCAACAATAAGAGCATCCTCAGGGAGGGACTTCACTTTATTGAATAAGAACTCTTCTTGGCCAGGAACTAGGAAACCATCAATGGTTTCAACAGCTTCTTTTACCGTCTCATAACTGTTGAATGATTCCTTAGCACTGACAACTTGCTCAAGCAGCTGATCAACCATGATTAAACTCCTATTTTAGCTGACGTTAATTATTGAAAATTTTATTCGTTATCTGTAGGTAAACCGACAAACCCTTTAAATTTGAACCAGAGCGATCGCAATTTCCAAAACTTACTGGTCTTCATGGCCGCAATTTCTACATTAATTACCTTCAACTTAGCCTTAGCTTCGTTCAGTTGGTTCTGAATCTGCTGTAATTGATTTTGCTGAAAATGCTGAATTTTTTCCTGTGACTGTGCCAATTGTGATTGAGTATGCTGAAGTTCTGAGTGTATTTGGGTTAATTGTGATTGAGTTTGTTCATTTTCTGAGTTTGATTGATTTAATTGTGACTGAGTATCTTGAAGGTCTAAGTTTGATTGATTTAATTGTGACTGAGTATGTTGAAGGTCTGAGTGGGCTTGGATTAATTGTGATTTAGTCTGCTGGAGGTCTGTGACAGTTGCACTGACCTGAGAGCGCAAGGAAGCTATCTCTTGACCCTGTTGCTCAATAATCTTCAGAAGTTCAGCACGCCTAGTCTCGATAGTTTGATACTGAACTTGGATGTTTTGATACTGAAATTTGAGTTTATTAAAGTCAGAGGATTTGTCCAGTAATGCCTGAACCATTCGCCCAGATTGACTCTTGAGCAGATAGTAACTAATTTGCTCATCAGTATAGGGAACAAAAGGCTGCCGACTAGCTACGAAAAACATATCATAGTCGAACAACTGTTGTTCAAATTGCAGAAACTCAAAACCGAGGTTCTTAAAGAATTGCGACACCCCTCGCCGACTCAAAAGATGGATATGCTCAATAGGTTGCATTAGCTTTAAAAAATGATCCTTTTGAGCAACCATCTCTGAATAGGTTTTACCCTCTTCATAATTTGGCATCTGGACAATGAAAATACCATCTTCCTTGAGAAGAGATGCTCCATGGCTGATGGTAGCCACTGGATCAGGTAGATGCTCCATGACATCGTAGAGTACGATAGCATCAAAAGATTCTGGTTCTAGCTGCTGATCCTCGAGCGGTCCTGACAAAATGGGCATATTGAATGTCTGTTGGGCAAATTCCACAACCCAAGGGCTAAGCTCCAGACCCATAGCCTCAAAACCTGCCCAGCCCATCATTGCCACAAAGCCACCATGAGCACAACCTAACTCAAGCACTTTGGCTGGCGGTAGTTTATAAGCCATCAGAGTACGCAGCCAGTAGAGGCATCGCTCTGGTAAGTCTTGACGGGCTCGTTGACGAATATCAGGAAAACCATAATGCTCGGTCTGATAAGACAACCAGTACTCTTTACCGTAGAAGTCATGGTTATCATCCTTTATACGGAGCTGCTCAGCCCTCAAACCAGTTTTTGACACTAGAGTGCCACATTGAGAGCACGCCAAGTAGTCGGGGGAAAATTCAGTTAGCTCAGTATTTCCACACCAACAGATATGTCTTAACGTTTGTGTCATCTTGTTGTTGTAGGGAGGTGTTGATAAATTAGCTCGAACTTACGTCTGATCACAAGTCCGGATTGAAAAGCCTTTTTTTAATTAAGTCCCCAGAGAGGGAATAAAAATAAAGGGTCTTAAGAATTAAGACTTGGAAAACTAGGCAGTTATCTACAACAGGTTAATATTCTGTAGTACCGTCAAACCTATCAACGCTAATCCCCCACTACCCATGACAATTCTGACCCTGCGGAGAACCTGAGGCTTCATATAGCCAAGATAGCCCACCATACCTAACATTAGTGCAATGGACAACAAACTACCGCCAAGAGAAAAGAATAGATTTCCTTGGACAGGAGAAACGAATGAGGTTAGTTTTACTAGAGTCCTATCAGCATACATAGCGGTAGATAGCAGTAGTAAGTTGATCCCTAAAATTAGACTAACTACTGGAACTAACAGAGGTTTTAGTCGAAACCAGCCTACCCGCAGTTTCCAGAATTTACTGGACTCCATTGCCGCTAGAGTTGACCCCGCTTCTTGAAGTGCCCGCTGTTTTTGTTGAAGTTGAGCCTCTGCGTACATCAATTGCTGTTCGAGATCTCCTGACGGAAGCTGAGTTGGCTGAACTTGAATTGGGGACGGACTTTGGGGTAGCTGTTCTTGGATTTGAGCCTGTAACTTCCTGAATTCTCCCCAAAGGGGGGAACCTAGACCAGTACCATCATTTTTGATGGTCTTGGCAGTTTCGACCAGAACCTCTACCACGGTATCGGCCATCTTTGACCAGGAAAATTTCTTCGCGTGTTCAAACCCATCAGCAATCAACGGGTTACGAACCTCTGGGTTTTGAACTTTGTAGAGCGCATCAATCAGCTCGTAAACATTAGATTGATCCACATACAATGCTGCTTCCCCAGCTGCTTCAGGAAGAGAGGAGTGACGACAGGTAATTACAGGGCAACCACAAACCATTGCTTCGGTAACTGGTAATCCGAACCCTTCGTACAGAGAGGGGACAACCAGAGCGATCGCACCAGAATACGCTACTTTTAATTCTTCATCACTCAGGGGCAGAACCATCGTTGTTATCCCTTCTGCCAGGGCAGCTAGCTCAGGTTCTAACTCAGGTCTACCACCGACACAAATTACCCCAAACTCTTCCTTATCCACCAGCTTAGATAATGCTCTGAACAGAAAGATAGCGTTTTTATAGCCATTAACACCAGTTCTTTCTCCTACTAAGAGTAAGTAAGGTTTGGTCACCTTGAATTTAGTCTTAAAGTCATTGATATCATCGTCGCTTGCCGGGGAAAAAACCTTTTTGACCCCACAGTGAGCTACCGTTACCTTGGACGGGGAAATATGGGGGAAAAACTTAATCAGATCTCGAGCCGTATTTTCAGAGATCGTAATATAACGTGAAGCGTGTAAGATACCGTAATGCTTTTCTTTCCAACCTGCTTCGTTAAGATTGGCACCAATCACCTCTGGAATCATGTCATAAGCCATAAATACAGAAGGAGTAGATAGGGGTGCGGTATAGTAGCTGGAAATGAATAGATCAGCCCCCTTTTCATCACAGATTTCCTGCAACAAGTCAGCATCTGCTCCCGTTTTGTTGTAATCGTAAGCTCGAATAGGGCGATAGCGAATTCCAGGAATCCTCGGAGCCGTTCCAGCCCGGTCTAAAACAATCACATGGTCAGCAAAGCCATTAGTTGCCCATTCCTCTAGCAAAGACTTCCAGACTTGGGAAATCCCAGAGTTAGGAAAAAATTGGAAAAATACCCCATCAACCACAATTTGGGGGAATGGTATTTCAATCTTCATAGTTTGTTGCTGAAATTCTTCCAGTTGCAAAAACTGCCATTTTTCGCCGTCAGGCTCCTTCTGAGCAATCGGCACTATACCACAGATATCCGCCGGTTCAACCAGGGTTTCATCCTCAACCCAAGATAAATGTTGACGCAGAAAAACCGGAAATTCAGACTGCTGCTGTAGTGTCTGCCACTCGGCCAGAGCATTCTGGTAGCCGTAGTAGCTTTCCTTAAACTGCAACTGTTCCGGTGTTACATAAGCAAAATGTTGAAAGACCAGTCCCTGCGCTTCGGTTTCTCGATGTAGGAATGGATTGATGCTTGCTACATCTTGCCCATGATTAGCTGACTGATTTGACTGATTAGTTGACGACGGTTGGACTAGCCTTGGGGGTTCGTGGGTTGCCCAGACAGCTCCCGGTTGAAACCTCCACACACGCAACCATTCCTGTTTGGGGTTTTGTGTATAGCAATTGCGACTGCTAACAATTAAATTTTTTCCAACGAAATACCAACACCAGAAGAAAGCAGCCGTCTTGTCAGGTTGGTCGATGAACATCTGTCGGGCTTTACAGATTTGCTCAGTTGTCCACAACTCATCCACATCTACCTGCCACAACAGACACTCTTGTTGGATATTCTCAAGGGGAGCATTCACCATTTCTCGCTTGCCCTCCCAGAAAACCCCATCAGGTTTGCGATAGACGGTGATCTGGTCAGGGTAGCGTTCCATCAGTTGGTCGAGATACTCTGTGGTGCCATCAATACTACGACCATTATGGTGAATTTCATCACTGACATACCCACCCGTAGCTAAACTCCAGGCAGTATCATGCTTCAATTTCGCTACACCTTCAATAATGTGCCAATGCCATCGGAATGGCAGTTTACTAAAGACGTCAATATGATAGCGAATGAAGGGTTCACCATTGATAACAATCGTAAAAAAATTGATGGGAAGAGGGGTTGAGGCTTCACCTGACTTTTCAGCTGAATGAGGGCTATCCGCTTTAGCAAAAATGGAGTAACCATTGCGCACAGAAGCATTTTGCTCAATCAGTTTATAGTTTTTATCTCTTAATAACCGATGGTGATTACTATAATTTTTGTAGGTACAAATATTATCAAGTAGGATAAATTTTGATCCGTAAACCTGATCCAATTCAACCTGAGCCGTGAACTTGGAGCCGTCGATTAAGACTAGATCAAAATCCTCGATCTGGTTTTCTTGCTTAATCGTTTCAATCCCATCTCCAGAGGTTCCCATTTCCCTAACATAATCGATATCTTGACGAAGCAAACCTAAGACTTGTTCAAGAGGGTAATTATTTAGAGGGCTACGATGGGAATGATAAAATTTCCTAACCTCATATTCCCTAGGAAACTGCTCTAGGGAAATTGATGAAATATTGTAGCACTTGACAAAAGAGTCCTGCCGATAGCGTTCCTTTAACTCAGCAAAACGAGGTTGTGAAACCTCCATACAGAATAACACTGGATTAGACGGGTTTTCCCGGAGTCCCTTCACAAACGCTTCGGTGCTTCCCGCACCGGATGAAGACCTGATTTCTAGAACCGTCTTGATATCTTCTTCCCGAGCTATCCTCTGAATCGCTTTATAAAAATCATCGTCTTTAATCTCAGGAGCAATCACATAATCTAGTTCTGATTTTGACCTATTACTTGGCATATGACACAGCTCCTCACACAAACCTGAAAAAAACTTGGCAATAACTTTGGCAAGAGATAACCTCTAACCTGTTAGTCTTTCTAACCTGTTAGTCTAATCTGTTAGTCTAAGGTACTATCCTAATCAGACTTGTTCCAAATTTTTCAAGTTGAGTTTGATATTACCACTTTTTCCATTCTGATTTATTCCGCTTTCCATCTCAGCAATTTTGGCAATCTGAGCAATTTTCGCCCGGGCTTGCTCTAATTCAAGCTTCAGGGCATGGTATTCCGTTTCAATGGCTTGATATTTGTTTTCAAGGGCTTTATAGTTGAAATTTAGTGTATTTCTACCGTTTTCGGCGTTTTGAAGCCATTCTCTGAGGTTAATGATGAATTCCTGATATTTTAGGATTCTTCTGTTCAACCAGTAGGAATCTTTATACATTGGGCATTGGTTCTGAATACTATGGGCTTCAGGTAGAGATTTTCTTAACTGACTAGAAAGTCCCCCTGCATAATAGGATGCGATTGTCCGAGGATAGTAACACAATTTCACAGTCTCATTCTGGATTAGCCTCAGAAACCATTCATAATCCGATGATATTTTGTAGCGTTCATTGAAAAGCCCTATTTTAGAGAAAAACAAGTTAGCTCTGGAGAAGCTGGCTTGGTGAGGCAAACATCCACAGATCAGTTCATCAGCTACGTCTTCAGGCAAGGGAGGTTTCACTAAAATGGTAGACCCAGATTGCTCTCTAACCTCTAGGTCTCCATACAAAAAATCACAGGAGGGATTTGCCAACAGGAAGTTAACGGTATCTTGGATGACCTTTTTATCAAGATAATAGTCATCTGAATTAATAAAAGCAATAAACTCACCAGACGAGTACCTAACTCCCTTATTCATTGCTTCATAGATACCGCCATCAGGTTCGCTAATAAATCGGCTAATCTGATCACTATATTTATGAGCAATCTCCTTAGTTTTGTCTTGGGAGTTGCCATCAATAATAATGTACTCTATATCCTCATAGGTCTGAGAGACGACACTCTTGATCGCTCGCTCTATAAATCGCTCAGCATTTTTACATACAGTTATAATTGAAATCCTCACACGTCCTCCTCGGAATTATCACTATCAGGGTGATAATACTGGTTTTACAGGTTTAACTATAGGGTTTAACTATATTCCAACTGCTCAGATTACCATCTTTCATTTACCTTAAGCTTTTAACGTTTGTTTAAAACTTTTAACTTTTTTTAAGGTTAAACCACTTCGGTAACACTATTCAAGTAACAATCGACTACCTCATTGCTCTCTCCCGCTAACTTTATCCTGCCTTTGTCTAACCAAATCACCCGCTTGCAGGTATGGCGCACAAAGGATAAATCATGGGAGACCACTAAAACAGTGGCATGAGCCTCCCAAAATCTTTCCATGCGTCGCTGGCACTTAATTCTAAAACTTTGATCCCCTACGGATAACACTTCATCTAAAATTAGGATATCTGGCTGTACATCAGTGGCAATGGCAAAGCCTAGCCGCGCTGACATCCCTGAGGATAATCCCTTCACTGGCATTAACTTGTAGTCTTGTAGCTCAGCAAACTCCAAAATCGATGGGGTTCTCTGTTTCATCTCTTGTTTAGAGAAACCTAGCATCACCCCATAGAGTTTGATGTTATCCACTACGGAAAGTTCGGGATCGAATCCAGCTCCTAGTTCAATCATCGGAGCGATTTCACCTCTTATCCATACCTGACCCCCTGTCGGCTGTAAGATTCCACAGATAACTTTAAGTAGGGTTGATTTCCCTGAACCATTCGGTCCAATGATGCCGATTTTTTCCCCAGGTTTTACTGCTAGATCAATATCATCAAGGACTAAATTCCTGGAAGGTTTGCGGTATTTTCCCTCCAAAAATGATATTATAGTTTTTTTGAGGTCATAGGAAAACTCTTCTTGGGTTCTTCGCCACAATGAAACCCGATCGAGTCTAATAACTTCTTCTGTCATCTATAACAAATCCATGAAGTGAGGCTGCCAAACTCGAAAGCAAGTCCAGCCTAAGGATACAATTACTATGGCACTTAGGCATGAGTGTCCAATTAACCCTACATTTGGCAAACCTCCTGACAAAGAAATCTGTCGAATGCTTTCAATAATCGGCAATAAAGGATTTAAAAACAAAAAGGGTCTAACCGCCTCTGGGACAATTGCTGCTGGATAAAATACTGGAGAGCTAATCCAGATCACAAAGCATACTAGTTCATATAAATAAGGTAAATCCCTAAAGAAAACATAGAGAACACTGACGAGAAACCCGATGCCGATACTAACCAAAATTAAGGCGATTAACGGAAGACTCAACGCTAGCAAATTGACTACACTTTTTGAAGTAAGCAACGTGACAATAGCTAGGAGAGGAAAGCTGCCAACAGCTAACTGAAACACATTAGCAGCAATGGTTGAAACCGGAAAGACACTTATTGGTAAACGAACTTTATTCAACAGGGCACCATTGCCAACTACACTGACTAATGCTTGGTTGGTTGAAGCGGAGAAAAAGTTAGTCACAAGCAACCCAGTAAAAGCAGCCAGAATATAGTTAATGGTTGAGTTGTCATAATAGGAGGCAAAGGTAGCACCGAAAATTGCTGTATATAGTCCTGTCATAATCAAAGGATTTAACAAAGACCAATATACTCCCAGAAGCGATCCTCGATAACGTCCCTTCAGATTTCGCTCTGTTAATATATACAGCAACTCCCAATAGCGCTGGAATTGCCACCGTGCGGTGTTAGCCTTGAGGGATAAGGTCATAATTTATACACCGAAGATATAGAACCGAAGATATAGAACCGAATATATATATAGGGATTCAAGTTAGCCTCCCCACTGGTTCTTAGATGCGCATTTTTAGAACCATAACATATACTGCGAATAAATTCGCCCTGTCGTGTTCCCACCCCGCACTTTTGGTTACGGCGCGTTCGCTTCCGGAGCGCACCCGTTCTGTTTCGGTTTGTATATTATTATCATAGTTTAGGGAAATTTGTCGAGTAGGAACTTGGTATAATCCCTTGAGAAGTAAGTATCTGACTTGATTATATGTCTCTGACTAGTGCTGACGAACTAGAGCCAAGTCCCTTACTTTCTTGGCAACTAGGGCAAAGTAACTTGTTAGATTGGCGACCTGTTATCGAAACTAACCCCTCCCTCTGGAGAGAAGCCAAGCAACGGTCTCACCAGGGACCTCAGGTGCTAATGGCAACTACCGTAGGGGGATTAGCGCCACTGTCACTACCAGAAAGTCTACTAGCAGTAGCCCTTACCCTCAGAGGAGCAGAGGTTCATACTCTCCTGTGTGACCATTCTCTGCCTGCCTGCCTCAATCTTCAAAAACTGGATACACCTCAAGAAAGGATTGAAAACTATGATTTAGAAACGATCAAGTGCCAAAACTGTTTCGCAACCGGTCGTTATCTGTATCAACCGTTGCAGTTGACGAACCATGTCTTTAGTGAACTGCTCACTGGGCTTGATAGGCAAGAAGCCAAACAAATTGCAGCACACGTAAGGCTATCAGAGATTGAAAACTATTGCCTGGGCAACTGGAATATAGGTGAACATGCCTATGCTGGGGCGTTGCGCTATTTTACCAGTGGGAATCTAGATAACGAACCCAACAGCGAAATCGTGGTGCGTCGGTATTTTGAAGGGGCTTTGCTGACTGCCTATGCTATCAGTAAGCTACTGTCTAAGTATAATTTTAAGGCTGCTTGCTTCAATCATGGCATCTACTTACCTCATGGCATCATTGGTGAGGTGTGTCGCTCACGCCAAGTGCGGGTGGTTAACTGGGCTATTGCCTATCGTAAGCGTTGCTTTATTTTTAGCCACGGAGACACTTATCATCACACTATGCTCAGTGAGCCTCTCCATGGCTGGGAAACCATGCCTTGGACTGAGGCAATGACAGATGACATCCTACAGTATTTGAAAAGTCGATGGCAGGGCACTCGGGATTGGATTTGGTTTCATGAAAAACCTGATGAAGAATTTAGCCGAAATGCTGAGGAGATGGGGCTTGACCTGAACCAGCCGGTGATTGGGATGCTCACTAATGTAATGTGGGATGCCCAGTTGCACTATCGTGGCTTAGCTTTCCCCAATATGCTAACGTGGGTACTCCAAACGATTGAGTATTTTGCTAAACGTCCTGACTTACAACTGCTGATTCGGATTCATCCGGCAGAGATTCGGGGAACGTTGCCTTCTCGCCAACCTTTGTTGCCAGAAATCAAGAAGGTCTGGTCTCAATTGCCTAAAAATATTTTCATCATTCCTCCAGAAAGTCCTGTGAGTACCTACGCAGCGATGGAGCAGTGCGATTCGGTGATTATTTATGGGACAAAAACTGGAGTAGAGTTGACCAGTGTAGGCATTCCGGTGATCGTTGGTGGTGAAGCTTGGATCCGAGATAAGGGAATTACTATGGATCCCTCTACCGCAGAGGAGTATTTCCAGTGCTTGGATCAGCTACCCCTTGGTGAACGGTTGGATGCCAATGCCCTTAAACGAGCCAGGATGTACGCCTACCATTTCTTTTTCAGACGGATGATTCCCCTACAATTTACCGAACCCATATCTGAAAATCCTTACGTGAAGCTGAATATTACTAGCCTAGAGCAATTACTTCCTGGTGCAGATCCAGGTTTGGATATTATCTGTGATGGAATCTTGTCTGGTTCTCCTTTTATCTATCCAGCGGAACGGTTGGGAATTGATCGCGTCTAGATTGCTGGAACCGGCATCAGGGGTGGAACGGGCATCTTGCCCGTGATCAATTTCCGGCATCAGGGGTGGAACGGGCATCTTGCCCGTGATCAATTTCCGCCATCTGTGGAACGGGCTCTTGCCCGTGATCAATTTCCGGCATCAGGGGTGGAACGGGCATCTTGCCCGTGATCAATTTCCGGCATCAGGGGTGGAACGGGCATCTTGCCCGTGATCAATTTCCGGCATCAGGGGTGGAACGGGCATCTTGCCCGTGATCAATTTCCGGCATCAGGGGTGGAACGGGCATCTTGCCCGTGATCAATTTCCGGACGGACTATCCCAACCAGGCGCGAAGAGGCGGAAAATCAGGGCGAGCCTTTTGGTGGTGCGTTACGGGGCTACTGGCTACGAAGTTGAATATGATGGCAAGGCGCGCCCCTAACGCACCCTACGCACTGCTTCCTGCTCCCTTTGATAATCTAAAAATTTTTAGATTTATCTATCCATAGGGATTTACTATTATAACATAAAAAATGGGATAGTTTGATATCATTATCCCCGAGGGTGACACTATAACGGCCAAATCAGGTTAAGCTCAATAGCTTGGTGATGGCTCCATACAGGTGTGTTCAGGAGTGCCTTATGAACTATATCAAAATTCTGGCTAAGCCTTTTCGTCAAGTCAAAAAGTTTTATCACAGCTCATTGACTCAGTCTCCTATTCAACTAGCTAATCCAGGACTAGCTAATCCAGGACAATTGAGTCGTTTGAAGATATTAAAGTCTTTAGCTAAACCAGTAGTTACCTCTGATAAAACGTGCATGGTCTCGGTGGTGATAGGGAGTTATAACCGTAGACCTTTACTGGAAAAAGCGATTCAAAGTGTTCGAGATAATCAGATTCGCGTTCCCTATGAAATCATTGTGATTGACGGGGGGTCAACGGATGGTTCTTTAGAATGGCTAATTCAGCAGAAAGATATTATTACTATCATCCAACATAACCGAGGGGAATTCCAAGGAAAGCCACTCAAGCGCCGCAGTTGGGGGTATTTTATGAATCTTGGCTTTAAATCAGCTAAAGGGAAATATATTTTGATGATCAGTGATGATTGTCTGCTATTACCAAATGCGGTTAATTTAGGGCTGGATAAGTTTGAAGAGGTGGAAAAAGCTGGCATCAAAATAGGGGGAGTAGCTTTCTATTTTCGGAATTGGCCAGAGGATCAAGAATACTATGTACAACATACCCTTGGTGGCAAGCTGTTTGTTAATCATGGTATGTACTTAAAAGAAGCGCTAGCAGCAGTTGACTGGGCGGATGAAGAGCGATATATCTTTTATAAAGCTGATGGGGATCTCTGTTTAAAGATGTGGGAGCTTAATTATGAGATTGTAGATTGTCCAGGGGCTTATGTTGAACATTATTATGATAGCAATGAAGCGGTTCGCCAGACTAACAATGCTGTTTTAGACCATGACCGAGAGGCTTACTTGCAGCGATGGGAAGGAATTTATTATCATCGATATAAGCGGGATCTCCGGAGACGAGTAACTAGGTTCTATGAGGACAAAACTAGAACAGCAGACCAGTTTATGAACTTAGTTTATTAAGTTGTCGAGGAGTAAATAAATAAATAAATGGCTTCGGTGAAACAGGAAATTAGTCGGTTGGTAAATCGTCTGTTAGCGTCCATGAATTTAAAGTTGCTAAGGCTTTCAGACTACAAACAAATTGTGGAAGCGAGTCCGGACCCAGGACGGGATATATGGCGATGGGTTCGTGAAACCTATTCGATTAAGACGGTGATTGATATTGGAGCAAATAATGGGGATTTTGCAGAATTTTTAGCCTGTTACTTCAATGCTAAACAGACCTATGTATTTGAACCATTGCCATCTTATCTATCAGACTTAGAAGGAAAAGCGGCTAAGATTCCTAATCTAAAAATTTTTAATGTGGCTTTGTCGGATTATGAAGGAGAAGAGTTCTTTTATGAGAATTCATACGGGCCAGCTTCTTCGATGTTACGCATAAGCGAACTATGTAAGAAGGAATTTCCACAGACATCAGGAGAAAGTGAAATTAAAGTAAAGGTTTGCCCCCTGGATGACCTATTACAGTCAGAATTAGAGTCTGATCAATTGGAGAGAGATGTTTTTATAAAAATTGATGTCCAAGGGGTTGAAGATAGGGTGATAAAGGGAGGAAAAAAGCTATTTTCCCTAGGGCGATGTGTTCTGGTAGAAATGTCATTTGTTCCTCTGTATAAGGAACAACCATTATTTGAAGAGGTACATGACTGTTTGGTAGAGTTAGGTTACAGATTTGCGGGAATTAAAAATCAAATTAATTCTATAAAGTCTGGACAGCCATTATTCTGCCATTGTTTGTATGTCCGTTAGGGTTGTGCAAGCTATCAGCTATCAGCTATTAGCTATTAGCTATCAGCTATCAGTTATCAGTTATCAGCTATAAGCTATAAGCTATCAGTTATCAGTTATCAGTTATCAGCTATTAGCTTATGGGTTAGGTCACAGGCTGGAAGCCTGTGCCACAACTGACCACTGACCACTGACCGCTGAATGCTGATAGCTGAATGCTTACGTTAATTTTTAAGAGTGAAGGTGAGGAGTGAAGGAACCATGAAACTTTCTGTTGTTGTTGGTACCTATAATCGATTGAGTCTTCTGAAGCAATGTATTACTAGTATTCTTGAACAAACATCAACCCCTACAAAAATTTATGTAACTGATGCGGGGTCTGATGATGGCACTATTGAGTACTTAAATGCGATCGCATCGGAAAATCCACAGGTGATTCCGGTTTTGGTGGGCGAAAAGCTTGGTCAAGCTAAAGCCTATAATGATGTGTTCAGACTGGTAGATACTCCCTATGTGTGTTGGGTCAGTGATGATAATGTAATCGTTAACCAGGGTCTAGATACGGCGGTAAAAATACTTGAGGAAAAGCCGAAGATCGGGATGGTAGCTCTGAAAGTCAGGGATAAACAAGGCCCCTTCGTGAGTGCCCCTTACATCGGTGGTGTTTCAGTAGTTGGTGTATTAAATGTTAACCAAGGTGTGCTGAGAACTTCAGTATTAAAACAGGTGGGTGGATTCTGTGAAGTATTTCGAGATTATGGCATTGATCCGGATTTGACCACGAAAGTTTTATTTTCAGGGAATGATATCGTTTATACTAAAAAAATTGCTATTCATCATTACCGGAATTGGAGTTCGGATCCTAATTCTCCAGAATATGCCCAAATGATGGAGAGGCAAAAGCAGTATAAAGCCCTTTATGCGGAACGGTACTCAAAGTATGCTAAAGCAGGTTGGTTATGGCAACTGAAAAAGTATCTTTGGGCATTGTTTCGTAAAGGGATCGGGTTTGATCAACACTACAATTCAGACCAACCGATCTTCTGGAATCTCATCCCTCGGGATTGGCACAATATCATGACCAGTCGGTATATTAGTATCACTGATCCGATGACTACTCAAGGTAAAAGTTATCACTTAATTCAACATTGTCCAGGATATCTACGACCGAGATCATTTCAAGTCGAGCCGTTATCCTGATAGCTATCAGCGGTAAGCTATCAGCGGTAAGCTATCAGCTATCAGCGGTAAGCTTAAGCGCTACGCGCACGCTACGCGAACAGTTATCAGCTAATGCACTAAATCACAGGCTAGAAGCCTGTGCCACGCTACTTGAGGTGCTATCAGTTATCAGCTAAAGGCTGACGGCTGACGGCTGACGGCTAAATGCTGAGAAAAAGATAAATACGTATTGAAATCCTAGCTAATTAATGGTAAACCATTGGACAGTGGTGAAAAACCGATAGGAATTTATTGGTTGTAGGAGTGTAAAATGTCCCGAAGACTGACTATTAATGGCTTTGAAATTAATGATGATAGCGATTGCTTTGTAATTGCTGAAATTGGGAATAACCATCAAGGTAGCTTGGAAAAGTGTAAAGAAATGTTCCGGATTGCTAAGGAATGCGGAGCGAATGCGGTAAAGTTACAAAAACGAGACAATCGTACGCTTTACACTAAAGCTGCTTTTGACAGACCTTATGACCATGAAAATAGTTTTGGTTTGACCTACGGTGAGCATCGGGAGTTTCTAGAATTTGGTGCTTACGAATATCAGGAACTGAAAAAGTATGCTGAAGAAGTAGGGATTACGTTTTTCTCTACTGCTTTTGATATTCCGAGTGCGGACTTTTTGGGTGAGTTGGATATGCCAGCCTATAAGATCGCTTCTGGAGACCTTAAGAGCTTGTCCCTAATTAAACATGTTGCCCAATTCCAGAAGCCGATGATCGTTAGCACCGGTGCAGCTACTTTAGAAGATGTGCAACGGGTTTATGATGCGATTATGCCGATTAATCCCCAGTTGTGTATCCTCCAATGTACGGCAAGCTATCCAGCGGACTTTGAAGAACTTGACCTGAAGGTGATCGAGACCTATCGGGAACTGTTCAGTGATATTGTGATTGGTCTATCTAGCCATGATAACGGTATCGCTATGGCAGTGGCGGCTTATGTTCTCGGGGCTCGTGTGATTGAGAAACACTTTACCCTGAACCGGGCGATGAAAGGAACAGACCATGCTTTCTCGTTAGAACCGACAGGGTTGCGCAAGATGGTAAGAGACCTCAGACGCACTCGCCAAGCCTTTGGGGATGGGGTGAAGAAAGTACACCTGAATGAACGTCCTGCTTACTTCAAGATGGGGAAAAAACTGGTGGCTGCGGATAATTTACCTGCAGGACATGTTTTAAAGCCAGAGGATATCGCGATGAAATCCCCAGGGGATGGTTTACCCCCCTATGAATTGGACAATGTGATTGGTAAAGTCTTAACCAAACCCCTAAGGGTGGATGAGTCGATTACGTTGGCTGGGTTGGTGGAAAATGTTGAACAGGTTGCTGTGTAGGGTGTTGTTGGCTTTGTGAACTATTTTGACCTCTCTGGCAAAATCGCTATTGTAACTGGAGTCTTAGGTAAACTTGGACCGGTGTGGAGTCGGGCATTACTGGATGCTGGCGCAACGGTTGTGGGGATAGACCTACCATTGGCTCAGGTGCCAAGCTCCTTTGAGACACTTCAAGGGCATTATCCCAAGACTCGTTTGTGTTTGGAGCGGGGTGATATATGCGATCGCACTTCCATGACTACAATCCGCGATCGCATCCTGACTGACATGGGCATTCCTGCCGTGATTGTCAACAATGCTGGGATTGACCAACCTCCTGGTCCAGTGACAACCTATAGCTTGGACGAGATCCCCCTAGAGATTTGCCGCAAGGTGTTTGAGGTGAATGTCTTGGGAGCATTCCAGGTGACCCAAGTCTTCGGTAGCCCGATGGTGGAAGCTAGACGAGGTTCAATCATTAATATCGGTTCGTTGTATGGGAGCGTATCTCCTGATGCCCGGTTTTATGAGCATCTGGAGTGCGACCCTCCTTTTTTGAAACCCCCTGCCTATGGGGCATCGAAGGCAGCACTGGTGAATTTAACCCGGTACTTTGCTACCCACTGGGGACCCTTTGGTGTCCGGGTTAATGCCCTTTCTCCGGGAGGAGTATTGGGTGGACAGGATGAGGAATTCAAAGGTCAATTTTGCGATCGCGTTCCTCTAGGACGGATGGCCGAGTTTGAGGATTTACTTGGCCCATTAGTGTTTCTGGCATCCGATGCCTCTGCCTATGTCACAGGTATCGAACTCCGAGTCGATGGCGGTTTTACCGTGTGGTAGATTAGACTGGTTCCCTACTCCCTGTTCCCTCAAGGGGGAAAAAATAATGGCACCAGACTATTTACCGAGCCAAGTCTTGAACTGGATTGATGGTCAACAAGTAGCAGCAGTCACAGGAGAATGGTTTGATAAGCTAGACCCCACTAATGGTCAAGTGCTATGTCAGGTGGCTCGCTCAAGAGCAGCAGATATTGAGCAAGCGGTAAGGTCAGCTAAACAGGCTCAACCGGCTTGGGCTGATACTCCCCCGGTACAACGGGGTGCTATCTTACACGAGATTGTCCTGGGGATGAAAGCCCGTCAGGAGGAGATTGCCAAGATAGTAGCAGCAGAAACCGGTAAGTCCTATGGTTCAGCTTATGGAGAAACTGGCGGTGCGATCGCATTAGGATTATTCTACGCTAGTGAAGGACAACGGTTGTATGGTCGCACCACTACCAGCGGTGTGGTTAATAAATATGCCATGACTGTGCGTCAACCTCTGGGAGTCGCTGGATTAATTATTGCGGCCAATACTCCCATTGCTAATGTAGCCTGGAAAATCTTTCCAGCCCTGGTTTGTGGCAATAGCGCGGTATTAAAAGTAGCAGAAGACACTCCCGCCACGGCTTGGATAGTTGGACAAATTGCTCAAGAGGCTGGGTTACCCCCTGGTGTCCTCAATATTATTCAGGGATATGGTGAAGAAGCGGGCGCTCCCTTGGTTGCTCATAATGATGTCGCTGTGGTTAGCTTTACCGGGTCCACAGAAGTAGGACGAATTGTGCAACGGGTAGCTGGGGAACGCTTTGGCAGGGTATCCCTGGAATTGGGGGGTAAGAATCCCTTGGTTGTGTGTGATGATGCGGATTTGAACAATGCCATCAAGTGGACCTTACTCTCAGTGTTCAGTAATGCTGGTCAACGTTGTGCTTCTGCTAGTCGGATTATTGTCTTTGACAGCATTTATGATCAATTCCGTGACCAATTAGTGGAGAAAACTAAGGAATTAAAATTAGGTCCGACTGATCAGGATGACCTTGGTCCAGTGATTAATGAGCAACAGTTGACTAACATGATTGCAGCGGTGAAACAGGCACAGCAAGCAGGAGCAACGGTGTTGGTGGGAGGCGATCGCTTAAAGGACCCTGACCATGCTACTGGTTTCTATATGGCACCGACCCTGCTAGAGAATGTAGACCCCCACGCAGAAATTTCTCAATGTGAATTATTTGGTCCGATTGCTAGTCTCTACCGGGTCAAAGACTTTAAGGAAGCTCTTGCTCTTGCTAACGATTCTCCCTATGGCTTAACTGCTTCGATTCACACTCGCAACATCCACCGTGCAGTACGGTTTTGTGAGAAAGTCCAAACTGGGGTAGCTGTAGTGAATGCCGGTACTTATGGCAGTGAACCCCATATGCCCTTTGGTGGACTCAAGCAATCCGGTAATGGTACCCGTGAACCAGGCACAGAAGCCTTGGATGTCTATTCTGAGTTGAAGGATATCTATATTAATATTGATCCTGAGCAATTTTGATCATTAGGGAGTAGGGAGTAGGGAGTAGGGAGTAGTTGATGTAGGGTGGGCAGTGCTTATCAAAGCTACTACAGGCTTGGAAATTTATATTACGCACTGCCCACCCTACGATTATTTTTATTTACTGTTGGTGGGCAGTGCTTATCAAAGCTACTACAGGCTTGGAAATTTATATTACGCACTGCCCACCCTACGATTATTTTTATTTACTTAGGTATGTTTAAATACTAACGAAAGATTATTAGCTGGCATTTGATAAGTTTTTTCAAGGATGAGATTATGATTACTGGCAACCTCTACAACATCTTCTAAATTACGTACTCCCCATTCTGGGTTTTGTTGTCGTAAATAGGAGTCA
>NZ_JAAHHU010000620.1:0-2621 GCF_010672095.1 Moorena sp. SIO3I6
GAATCACAGCATAAATTGGATCTTTATCGATCAGGGCTTTGGATAGGGGCTTTACTACTATCACCCCAGCGCCCTCGCCCCTGACAAAGCCATTGGCACGGGAATCAAATGCCTTACAGCGACCATCCGGAGATAAAGCCGTTAACTTACTTAACCCAACCGTCACCACTGGGGTTAGCATCAAATTCACTCCCCCTGCTATGGCTACGGTTGACTCACCATTCCAGATACTCTGACAAGCCAAATGAACAGCAACTAGGGATGAGGAGCAAGCGGTATCAACCGTTAGACTTGGCCCTTTTAAATTCAGTAGGTAGGAAATGCGATTAGCTGCCATAGTGGAAGCTACACCAGTATTGGTATAGGTATCCACCACCTCTGGACTTTGGAGGAGCAGCTGACCATAATCATGAGTAGAAATGCCAACAAAGACCCCCGTTTGGCTACCACTGATTCGGCTAGGCACTTGGCCTGCATCCTCTAGTGCTTCCCAAATTACTTCCAACAGTAGTCGCTGCTGGGGGTCGATATAGGTAGCTTCCCGAGGAGCAATGCCAAAGAATTCTGGATCAAATTGATCAACATGGGCCAGAAAACCACCATAACGGCAATACATTTTGCCTGGTGCTGTGGGATCAGCATCGTAAAATTTCTGGATATCCCAACGGTCTGGTGGCACTGCAGTAATAGCATCAACACCATTTTTGAGCAGTTGCCAGAAGGAGTTTGGGGAAGAGGCACCTGGAAAGCGGCAGCCAATCCCGATAATAGCAATAGGTTCTTTTAACCCTTTCCTTTTTTGCAGCTGCAACTCAAGAAGGGCGCGTTTTTCGGGGGAGAGATTGGCAATCCGCTTAGCAATATCATCCACTGGCAACATAGATCGAAACATAGATCTAGGAACTATTTGATGGGTTTTCCCAGAATTTCTTGGATTTGTGCTTCTGAGAGCATTTCCAACTCAGCTAAGAGTTGGTCTACCTCTTGATCACCACTGGAGGAAATCGATTGAACCGTC
This sequence comes from Moorena sp. SIO3I6, assembly GCF_010672095.1. NCBI lineage: Bacteria > Bacillati > Cyanobacteriota > Cyanophyceae > Coleofasciculales > Coleofasciculaceae > Moorena > Moorena sp. SIO3I6. The sequence continues at coordinate 1,019 of NZ_JAAHHU010000620.1, forward strand.
ACCGGTGAACGATAAAAGGGTGTCGAGGTGAACCGATCCAGATTCTGGAACTGTGCCTCCCATAATTGTTGCATCTCAGTACCTGCACTCAAAACTCTCGGTTCGATTTTTCTTGGGCTGTCCTCCTGGTTTGAGTTGCTTTTTTGACTTTCTTGAGCCAGATATTGGGCAAGGGACTCGATATTGGGATAATCATACGCCAGTGTCGGAGACAGAGGCACCCCTAACCATTCTTCGAGATCATCAGCTAATTCGACTGCTGTTACTGAATCTAGACCATAATCAGCAAAAGACTTGCTGATGTTAATAGACCCGGCAGGCAGTTTTGTTTCTCGCGCTAGCCAATTTACTATCCACTTTTGAAGTGTATGCCGGGTTTGCCCTTTGCCGATAGTATTAGTAGTGGGTTCTTTTTCTGGTTTGGTTGGGGCAATGGTTGGGTGTTGCCCCAACCTCGATTGCCCTACAACTGTCAAGGTATTGTTTAGAAATCCAGCTCGACAAGCATGGCGCTGTACTTTGCCACTGGATGTCTTGGGAATACTATTGGTCTTGAGCAATAACACAGCATAAACTTGAAGCTGGTACTCTTGGGAGACTGCACTGCGGATTGCTTCAACCACTTCATCTACATCTAGTTTCCGAAGGTAATTCCTGGAGACTTCTTGGACAATCACCAATTGCTCAGCCTGTTCGACTTCCACAGAAAAAGCTGCGCCATAGGCAGGGCGAAGAGCTGGATGACTCTTTTCCGCCGTCAATTCTATATCTTGGGGATAATGGTTGCGACCCCGAATAATAATTAAATCCTTCAGACGACCTGTTACAAACAACTCACCATCCTGGATAAATCCTAAATCACCAGTACGCAGCCATGGCCCTGAACCAGTATCAGCTAGATAAGCATTAAAGGTTTTTTCCGTCACCTCTGGTTGATTCCAATAGCCTTGAGCAACACTTGGACCTTTTACCCAAATCTCTCCGACAGCACCTGCTTCAACCTGGGTAAGGGATTGGGGGCATGCGATCGCAATTTTTTCATTTAACCAAGTCCGCCCACACCCGACCAGGATTCGAGTCGCCACATTACCATTAGACTGACCATTAGACTGACCATTAGACTGATTGAGACGATTTTCTGGCAGGGGAACCACTCGATTTTGTTCAAGAGCTTGCCCTTCAAATTCCCTTACCACTGGAGGTTGGTCTTTCAAGCCTCCAGTTACTAATAATGTGGTTTCTGCCATGCCATAACAGGGGTAAAATGCTTCCCGACGGAAACCAAAAGGGGCAAATTTTTGAGCAAATCGCTCTAATGTTGAGGCTCTAACTGGCTCAGCACCGGTAAAGGCCATTTGCCAGCTGCTCAGGTCTAGGGCTTCTAATTGCTTAGCCGTAATTTTCTGCACACACAGCTCATAGGCAAAATTCGGAGCACCACTGGTAGTCACCTGGTATTTGGAAATTGCCTTTAGCCAGCGGTAAGGCTTGCGGAGGAAATCTACTGGAGCCATCAGGATGATGGCAAGACCAACATAAAGGGGTTGTAGGATGCCACCAATCAGTCCCATAGCATGGTAAGCGGGTAACCAAGACAATCCTC
>NZ_JAAHHU010000621.1:0-2609 GCF_010672095.1 Moorena sp. SIO3I6
CCACTGTTGATTATAGGATGACTTCCACTGCAAAGCTGACCGAATAAATTTGATGTTTATTTTCTTACAATAGGAAGCGATGATTGCTTCTGGGTGGCTTTGCAAATCATCCGCATCAATCACCACGGGAATTTCACCTGATAATTCGATTATTTTTTCAAAGAGATAATATTGCTGCTGGTAACCAATTTCATCTTTAATGATATTGTGGTCTAAAAAATAATAGGAAGGAATTGACTTAGCTGGATCACGAATAATAAAAGTGTTAACCAATTTTTTCAAAAAGGACTCATCTTTTACAAGATATTCATAACAGTGATAAGCCATATCTTTCAAAAAAACAGGCTGTTGCGGTGAACAGTTTAGAATGTGGTTCTTAATATCTTCAAATTGTGTCGGATGTTCTGCATCAATAATCATTCCTGTAGGAAGCCCTTTTTTTTCTAAGACATAATAGACATAAGCAAAAGGTTCATGCAGAATTTTAAAGTCTCCCCGATTCATCATCATACGTTCAAAGGCAGTGGAAATAGACCGTGGATGTGACCACAGCACAACTATATTATTTTTCATTCTGAATCAAAATGATAACTGTTAACTCAAGTTGCGTATTTCAATATGTAACACTAAGCCAATACAGAATTCCTAATGAATTGAGCAGTTATTATGGCTTCATCTAAGGCTTGATCTTGTGCCTTAGACCCAGTTAACAGCTTAGCTTCACTCACTATCATAAATCTATTTTACAACAAATAAATGCGGATCAGCATAAATCCTGCATTCTTGTTTGTTTGTTGGTTGCAATTCATCTCACCGCCAAATCGAAGATTATGGCGGGAGCCTGAGGGGGTGACAAGGGGGTTGAAAGTTAGGCTGGGCGTGCCTTTGACGTTGGCGATCGCTAGTTCAAACAGGCAAAACAATTATTGGTTTTGATTTGTGCGAGGTTGCGCCTGGTGATGTTGGAGATGAGTGGGATGGAAATGTCGGAGCTAGAGTTCTGTACAAGCTTGCTTGTTTGCAGGGTGTTCAAATAAGTTGTTAACTCGAATCGAGAAATGTTCTAAAATTAGAATGTTGTGTTTTAGAAACTAATGGATGATATTCTGAGTGTTGTTGCTGATTGCATTCTCAAGGCAGAGTCTATTCTTTTCATTGTTGGAGCCGGTTTATCTGCAGACTCCGGGTTACCTACATATCGGGGTGTTGGTGGACTTTTTGAAGGTGTTCTCACTCAAGAAGGTATACCAATCGAAGAAGCTATCAGTAAAAACATGTTACAATCTTGTCCCGAAGTAACGTGGAAATATCTGTGGCAAATTGGAGCAGCCTGTCATAAAGCAAAATTCAATCGTGCTCATGAGGTCATTGCACAAATCGAGTCTTGGAAACCAGATACATGGGTATTGACGCAGAATATAGATGGGTTCGAGCGCGCAGCCGGAAGTAAAAACTTGATTCAAGTACATGGACAACTCTCCGAACTATTTTGTGTAAATTGTTCTTACAGGACAACTGCAGAAGAACTCCTAGCCGGATATAGTAAACCGATGGATTTACCACCAAAATGTCCAGCTTGCGAAGGATTAATTCGTCCGGATATTGAGTTATTTGGTGAACATCATATGAGTTCGTCGGAAGAAACTTTCAAGATCCTAGATAATGCTCCCATTGATCTCATGTTTGTGATCGGCACCTCCAGAGACTACCAATACATTACTAAACCTTTGTATAAAGCTCGTAGGTTAAATGTGCCCATAGTAGAGATAAATCCTGCTGAGACCGTACTTTCAGAAATAGCTAATTACCACATCAGATCTACTGCTGCCGATACACTAGATAAATTGTGGAATATATGCGAAAAACGACTGGTAAGCTAACTCTTTGCAGGGGTGGGAATAAATACCACTTTGCTTATCACTTCCTGGGAGTTTCAGTGAAGTCTAATGCTTCGATAATTAGCTTTTACGTCCTTTATAAAATCCGATAATCTTTAAATTAGAAATTAAACTTATGCAAGAAAAAAATTTTATAACAGTTGATGGCAAACGTTTTCACTATATGTGGTTGCGCTTTAAGGATGACAACATGGTTCTAATGCTTGCTGTAGCTGGGATAGAGCTTTCAATCCTCGCTGAAAATCAAGCCATTTATGAGGCTTGAGACTCATCAGAGTCTGGGCAAGTTCTGACCACAAAGTCATCCCATTAACCCAAGCATGAGTCAATAATCCTATGGTAAAATCACGCTTGTTGTGGCTGAATTTGTTGTTTTCCTTTATATTGATACTTACTATCAGGATATGTACGGTTACAATGGATCGAAAAATTGGAATTCCATTCTTATAAAAGTCTGATGCTGCACTAGAAAAGTTAAACTTGATAGGCGATCGCTAATTGCATCAGGTCCAAATCGCTTGAAAATCACATTGGTGCTATTTGGTATTTTGTCCATCCCCAGGGCTATTTCATTCTAAAAAGTTGCTTAAGCGTGTCTAGACTAAAAGAACAAATTCGTTGAGCTTGTGCCATGTTTTTAAACATTTTTTCACGGTATAAATTGAGTGTAAAATTGCGCGCTATGGTAAAAATTTTAGGGAGAGGGTTAGT
>NZ_JAAHHU010000622.1:0-2595 GCF_010672095.1 Moorena sp. SIO3I6
ATATTGTGCGTTTGGTTAATTGGTGGCAGGGAGTTCCATTTGCAGCTACCCGATGTTCTCGTTTTGCTGCTCTTGGGCCGACCGGTTGACCTATGTCTAAACAAATATTAATTTCGCCAGCGGTATCAAGATTGGGCAGATACTCAAAACAACCTGGGAAATGCCTATCGTGGCCGAATCTGTGGTAGTAGGCAAGAGAATCTCGAAAAATCGATTGAAGCATTCCAACTAGCATTGTCAGTTTGCACCAAATCAGACTTCCCCATTGATTGGGCAGGGACTCAAAACAACTTGGGCAATGCCTATAGCCAGAGAATTCGTGGTGATAAGCAAGAGAATCTGAAACTTGCTATTGAAGCATACCAAGGAGCATTGGAAGTTTACACCCCAGAAGCAGATCCGATTAACTGTCTCCGAACTTCCCGCAACTTAGGCAACCTTCACTTTAACGAAGGTAACTGGCAACCCGCCATCGATGCCTACCAACAAGGAATCACCGCAGTCGAAATCAGTCGCAGTTGGGCAATCAATGATCAAAATCGTCAACAGATTATGGCTGACGCTATAGAAGTTTATCACAAACTGGTGCAAGCCTATATCAATATAGAACAGAAAGATAAAGCCATCGAAACAGTCGAACGCAGCAAAGCCCGGGACCTAGTGCAACTGCTCACCAACCGCGACCTTTATCCTAAAGGTGATGTTCCCCAACAGATAATCACTGAGTTAGATCAACTGCGTCGAAACATTCCATCATTGGAAAAAGAGTTACAAGTAGTTACAGACAAACTATCAGGAAATAGGGATGACAAACAACAACAGCAACGACAATCTTTAGAGGAGTCACGGAAACGACTACAGCAAGAATTACAGCAGTCGCGACAGCAGTTAAATCAGGTGCTCAAAGAAATTAATGATAACTATGACTCCAGTTTCAGTCTAACTCAAACCGTGGAAACTATTCCGTTTAGGGATATTCAAAGCCTGATTGATCCAGGCACCGCTATGATCGAGTGGTATGTTACCAGGGATAACATTCTTACCTTTATTGTCACCAGTCACAGTCAGCAGCCCATAGTTGTGTCATCCTCTCCCCAAAACCTGGAAAGGTTGGAAGAGTGGGATAAAGACTATACCAATGCCTACCGCGACAACAAAGACCCATGGATAAAAACTCTATCCTCTCGCCTGGAGAAACTCGCTACAATATTAGATATTGATAACATTATTTCCGAGATTGATCGAGTATTTGAGAAACAAGGGGTTAAATGCGATCGCTTAATTCTAGTGCCCCATCGTTTCCTGCATCTGTTTCCACTCCATGCTTTACCTTTATCAAAGGATAATTTACTTATCGATCGCTTTGAAAGAGGAGTAAGTTATGCCCCTAGTAGCCAGTTACTGAAACTAACAAAACAACAACATCGCCCCGACTTCAATAACTTATTTGCTATCCAAAACCCAACTAGACCTGAAGCAAAACCCTTGCCTGGCTCGAAACTAGAAGTTGATAAAATCCGACAATACTTTGACCCCAAGCACAGTATAGTTCTTGCTGAAGCAGAGGCAACCGAAGCCAAACTAAATCAAAATATCAAGCAACTCCGCTCTGCTCACTGTGTCCACTTTTCTTGTCATGGCAAGTTCGAGCCTAAATCTCCCCTAGAATCAGCCCTACTTCTAGCAGATGCAGACCTAACCTTGTACAAAATTTTTAAACTTGATCTCAATCAATGTCGTATTGTCGGCTTTTCTGCCTGTGAAACTGGGATGACCCTTTCAAGTAACGAAGACGAAGATACTGGCTTACCTAGTGGTTTAGATGAGTATATTGGTTTGCCTAGTGGTTTTCTCTATGCAGGTAGCCCTAGCGTTGTCAGCACCCTCTGGAAAGTCGATCCTCTAGCCACTGCTTTATTGCTGAATTTAACAACAACTTTCAGTTTACAACAATTGTTATCGAAAATAGCGCTTTATATTATATTTAAAGCAATCCGTGTCGAAATTTTGATAATTTTTCTTCCCTACTCCCTACTCCCTACTCCCTACTCCCTTCAAACACCTTCAGGGCATGCGAGAAATAAATTGTACCAACAGGGGGGCTGTAAACAACAGAGCGATATCAATAACAGTGATAGTGGCGAAGCGAATTTGTTGATTAGTCATAATTACTTATTTCCTCATTTATCAAGGTACCTTAAATTTTCTTAACCCTGGTCTGTTCGCAAAGCGTGGCCAACGGCCTTAGCTCCCTTGAAACACCTTCAGGGCATCCGTGAAATGAATTGTACTAACAGGGGGGCTGTAAACAACAGAGCGATATCAATAACGGTGATAGTGGCGAAGCGAATCTGTTGACTACTCATAATTACCTATTTCCTCCAGCAGTTATCTAAAACTTCTTTAAAGTTGATGTGAATATACTACAGTCCACAATAATTTCACTGCACCGACTTAGCTCACCCACCTTAGTGATTTTTTAAACCGATTGGTGTGATCTGGATCACAATAGCAAAGGTAACAGGGAGTCGGGAGTCGGGAGTCGGGAGTCGGGAGTCGGGAGTCGGGAGTCGGGAGTCGGGAGTCGGGAGTGGG
>NZ_JAAHHU010000623.1:0-2591 GCF_010672095.1 Moorena sp. SIO3I6
TTAGAGCAGGGCATCTTGGTTGCTAGTAATGTGATTTTTGGAGAGCAAACTTTTTAATAGTTCCTGATAGATCGAGTCTATAACTCCCGTATCTGTAGCGTATTCTCCCTGTAAGAGCTGATTAAATTCTCCCTTGCCGTAGGTAAACCAAGTACTTAATCTTTCTACAGTTAAGGGTGCTAAGTCCACTCTTCTAAAAGCTGTAGGATTAAAGTTATCTTTTACTGGCCATTTGTTTCTGTTGGCATAGGCTAAGTTGCGCAACCAGCTAGGTAATTTTTGCAAGAGGCTAATCTGCATATCTAATTGATGGCGCGGCTCACCTCCAAAGATGGCATCACTGCCATCCCCAGTCATTACTACTGCAATTCCTTGCTCCTTAAGCCATTCAGCCAGCAAGAGCATGGTGACGTTAATTTGATTACTATGAGGCTCACCAAAACTTCTTACACAACGTCGCAGTGTACCGATTAAATCTTGTCTGCCAGAGATAATCAGCTGACTATGTTTGGTACCAAAATGGGCACTCACTGCTTTAGCAACATCAGCATCAGAGTTACACTGATTCGGATTTGTGTTCCAGATTTCAGCATCAAGGGAACCAATTTCAAAGGCTGTAGAAAAGGTGTGAACTGGTTCTTTTGAGAGTTTGCTCATCATCCCCACAACCAGGGTAGAGTCTAAACCACCACTCAGAAGTGCTGCGGGAGAAAAATCACTGTTGCGATCTAAGCGACGCTTTACCGCCAACTCAAACCGCGAGCGAAGATTGTCTCTGATTTCTGCTTCTGGCGTACTCTGCAATGTTGCGACTTGCTGGAGTTGCCAGTAGCGATGTAGCTGCGGTGTTTTTCCGGCTTCAATGATTAAACTATGAGCAGGTTGTAGCTTTTTTACCCCCTTAACTAGGCTCAAGGGAGAAGGAACGTATCCAAAAACCAGGTAGGATTGCAACCCTTGAGGGTCCACAGCTTTGGAAACCACAGGGTGTTCTAGGATTGCCTTGAGTTCTGAAGCAAAAATAAAAGTAGAGTGTAGCTGATCGAAGAAGTAATATAGTGGTTGCTCCCCAAATCTGTCTCTCGCTAACCACAGCTTTCCAACAGAGCGGTCCCAAATAGCAAAAGCAAATGTGCCATTGAGCTTATGAACAACCTCTGTTCCCCAAGCTTCGTATCCCTTCAGTAACACTTCAGTTTCACGATTAGATTGGACATGAAACCCCAATGTTTCCAACTCGTCTCTGATTTCTCGGCAGTTGAGAATTGTACCACTGAAGACAACGACCTTTGTATGGTTAGAGTTCCACATTGGCTGATAGCTATCAGCGCTTAAGTCTCTCGTGATCAGGGGAACATAACCTAGAGCCACTCCATCCTCTGGTTTAATGTCTAAATAATTGTCATCAGAACCACTATAGGCAATTGCATTACGCATGCGCAGAAGCAAGTTCCGATCAAGATGCTTATCTGTAGCTGTGAAAATGCCTACTATACTACCCATTAATGCTGGATACCTCGAACAAAACAAATTGGGATCGCCCTCGAGTAGCTCAACAAGTAACTCAACCACTAATTAGAGGACTTATCACTATAATTCCCGTAAGCCTTGACAAAATTACTATTTTGGTATATAAGCGCAAAATTGGGCTTTTAACTGTGATTGGACAATAGTGAACTTAGGATGAACTCCTTTGTTGGTTTTACAGGCAACCAAAGCAGCAACGAAAAAAGCGATGCTCCTTTTCCATACCGTGGCCTTTTGGCCAAGGAGCCGCTACGCCCATGCAGAAATTACCGATCACCCGTTAGATCACGTCCGTTAAAATACCCATAATTAAGGGGAAGGCGGGTAGTTTGGAGAGTTTGGGGCAGGCGCAGGAATATGGGGAGATGGTGAATATTTTGATTAAGGGTAATTATCCTGAGATGATATGAGGAGTAAGAATAATTGATCTGCCAATAATTTTGAATATAAATTGGCTTGGGAATCCACCCAACGCAAACCAATCTAAATCTAAATTAGTAGATTTAAAAATTGTCTATTTTGTGCTGTTATAGCAATGGCTATAATGGTGTTTATAAACTCAAATTACGTTCGTGTAGCGATGCATTTTGGCGAAGGAATGTATGGCAATAAATCTTGCTTTACTCAACTATTTTTTGATTAGTTGATAAGGCAAAACATCGGGTCTATGACCTGATAAAATCAAAATCAATCATGGTCGCCCAAATGCTTTGCCATTCAATCAGTAATAAGGTTTTTTAGCGGTTTTTAGCCTAATGAGCTACACAGAATTTTTTCCCTGTTCCCTGTTCCCTAAAACCAGGAAATCTGTACCTCACAAAAATTAAAACCACTATACTACCCTTATGAACTCAATCCCATCCAATCGGTGTGGAAAAACTCACCCCTGGGTTTATCCAGGCGCTCGTAGGTATGAGCACCAAAGTAGTCGCGCTGGGCTTGGGTCAGGTTTTGGGGTAAGCGATCGCGTCGGTAACTGTCGAAATAATCTAGGGATGCACTAAAAGCAGGGACTGGAATCCCTAATTTGTTTGATACCGCTAGCACTTCTCGCCAACCATCCT
>NZ_JAAHHU010000624.1:0-2588 GCF_010672095.1 Moorena sp. SIO3I6
GTGGACTTGGTTGCCAAGTTAACCCCATGTTCACTAGCCATTGTTTGCATAGCCTGGACTGCTTTTTTGATCAAGTCAGCTGCATTGCAGGCTTTTTTGTCCATATTCACCTTACCTGACTCAATGCGCTGTAGGTCTAAGACATTATTGACTAAGCGCACCAGGCGATCAGTTTGTTCGTCGGCAATTTCCAGCATTCGCTGTCCTTTGGCAGAGAGCTTACCGAGTTTTCCCGTCGCCAGGATTTTCAGGGAACCGTGAATTGAGGCCAGAGGGGTGCGGAGTTCGTGACTGACCACTGAAATGAACTCGTCCTTCATCCGTTCTATGGCTTTGCGATCGCTAATATCACTTGTTAAAGCAAAAAAACCTTTAACTAAACCCTCCTCCTCGCTGAGATGAGGGATGTAGGTAACGCTGACGGAGTGAGTGCGTCTATCTTTGAGGGTCATTTCATGTTCGTAGGTGACTGTCCGACCTGACAAGGCAGCCTCCACATGCACCCGAATCTGCTGATAGACTTTCTTCCCATGGACTTTCTGAAGGTGAGATCCAGACACCTCTAAAGGGGAAAGTCCCAACCAGGTTTTGTAGGCTTGATTGTTGAAGCGATAGCGCTGTTCCTTGTCAATGTAGGCAATTAAAACAGGCAGTGCATTAGTGATGAGGCGGAGTTGTTCTTCAGAACGACGCAAAGCTTCTTCTGCCTGAAGGCGATCATTAATTTCCTGTTGCAGATTGCTGTTTACTTTCCTCAACTCGGCTGTCCGTTCTGCAACCATCTCTTCCAGATTCTCCAGCAGTTGAGCTTGGGATAGGGCAATGCCGATTTGGTCTGCCAACTGTTGCATCAGTTCAACCTCAAACTCACTCCATGGTCGAGCAGCCTGACACTGATGGGCGATCAGCAAACCCCAAAGTTGATTCTGGGGTTTAACTCGGCGATTTTGGCTGTTTGTATGGGAGTTGAGGCTTTGTAAGATCGGCACAACCAGTTTAGCTTTGACATGCCATTCATCCAGAAACTCAACTAAGCACTCAGCCAAAGCGGCATCAGGGCTATGAACATCAGCGTAAGCTTGGGTGCGACCTTGACCATAGAGTTCTCGGTACTCTGGGGGAAAGACTTCTTCGGGAAACTCAACGTCGAGAATTGCCGGATATGTCGGTAAGGTCGCTTCGCTAATGATTTTACCTGTTCCATTGGCAAAAACTTGGTAAATCAGTACTCGATCAGCCCGAAGAATTCTTTGCACCTCTGTAACAGCAGTTTGTAGAATTTCTTTGAGTTGCAAAGATTGGCGAATTTTGAGAGTTACTTCAGAGAATAACTCTACCCGCTGATGTTGGCGTTGGAGTTCCTCTTTTGCTGCTTGTCGGCGCTTGGTAATGTCCCGCAAAATCAACAAGTGATTACCAGGTGACAAGTCTATAACTGATGTATACTCCACTGCTCGTGTCGTGCCATTTGGGCAGAGGAGTTGAACTTCCCCAATTTCTTGCCCTCTTTCCCAAAAGAGGTGCCATGCTTGTTCACAATTGAGGTCTAGTTTTAAAAAATTAATAATGGAGTGATTAATCAATTCCTCCCTTGCTAAACCAAATAAATCACAGACAGCAGGGTTCACCTCTATGAACTGACCGTTGTCACCAACGATAGCAATTGCTTCAAAGGAGCGCTCGAATCCAGCTTTGAGAAGAGATTCAAGCCTTTGAGGTTTCTCAGCAGACTGCATGACTACGCCAAATGTTAACTACTTTACTGTAATCTAAAGTAATCAAACTTTATTAAAAATTTACAAAATTTAACTTTAAGACTTCTATTGCCCGTGAAATTTCACTTGAAGATTTCCCTAAGCTCCAAACCCAATCAAGGGGAATCAAACAGCATTGTAGTTATATATCGTTGTGCCCATTGCTGACCAAAAGACTGTTCTAAAATTCTTCGAGTCTTGTCATTATGCTGCTGCTGAGTACAGTAGTAGCGTTGTCCTGCCAGAATTTCAGCTTCCTGGTAAGGAGAAGAAATCGGCATCATGGCGGTCGCAATTTGACAATGCAGAGTCAAAAAATGCTTGACTTGCTCAAGGAAAGCCGCTTCTTCTTGAGCATCGGCAGGACGCACAAATATACAAAATTCCGAAAAAATATCTCCCCACTTGGGTAAATCGCGGTGTTGAGAAAACTTAATTTTGGGTAGTTTGGCTAAAACACTGCGATAAGATATCGGTAAGATGCGCTTAGTGGTAACGGGAGACAGATCAACAATAGCCGCACTAATAAACCTTTTTCCTCCCACAAGATCAACTCCGAAAATTGGCAAGTTGTAGTTGGAGTGGGGGAACATAACACAGTGGAGAATATCAAGGCGATGACTTACTTTTGCTAACTCTAGGTGTAATTTGCGAAACTGGGGGGTCTGATAACAGCGATTTTCAATTAATAGTTTCTCCCCTTCTAAATTTCCCTCCACGTAACCGAGATCCTCTGGTATAGTGTAGGGAGACAGAGATAAGTAATGTTGCCAGTGGTCTTCAATACAGTTTGCAAGTTTGCGAATGAGAGTATGCTGGTTTTCTCTTAGAGAG
>NZ_JAAHHU010000625.1:0-2587 GCF_010672095.1 Moorena sp. SIO3I6
TTGATAATTGTTGAATATGCTCGTCTCGGATAATGGTCAAATCAGGATAACGGTTTTTCGGTTCACCTCTAACTTCTAACTCTAATCCTTGCCCTCTGACTCTGTCTGTGCCGAGCATCAACGCAAAAATCAGAAAAATACGATTCGCAATTTGAACATTTACTCCCGACTCTGGAGGCATTTCAATTAACTCTCCATTAAATAACTCATAGAATTTTTCAGAGTTATCATTGTATAATAAATACTCGTCAAAGCTTTGAAATTTTTGGTTAAGTTGTAGTATCATAGGTTTTTTAAACGTTATCAAAAACTTCAGACACTTTCAAAGTAATTTCTTTAAATCCAGGAGATAATACTAACTCATTACCCGAAAAGTTACCCACTTCTGTATAAGTATTACCCTTCAGTTCTAATACCAAGATACTTTGACTTTCCGGGTCCACAATCCAGTATTCAGGAATGCCACAATCCTGATATTGGATTCTTTTCGCAATATAGTCTCGCTCTCGTTGTAATTCTCCAGGGCTAACCACTTCAACCACTAATAAAGGCGGTGACATAGAGAGGCGAATGGTATTTCGCTTTGATAATTGTTGAATATGCTCTTCTCGGATTATCGTCAAATCCGGATAACGGTTTTTGGGTTCACCTCTAACTTCTAACTCTAATCCTTGACCTCTGACTCTACGATGACCTACAAGTAAAGCAAACTGAATCAATAAAAACGTAGCAATTTCAACATTAAATCCCGACTCTGGAGGCATTTCAATTAACTCTCCATTAAATAACTCATAGAATTTTTCAGAGTTATCATTGTATAATAAATACTCGTCAAAGCTTTGAAATTTTTGGGTCAGTTGTACCATCAGATTGACCACCTTAACCAATAGTGTTCCCTCTACCGTACTTTAGCAAAGGGAAAAGGGAACAGGGAACAGCGGATCTGGGAACAGCGGATCTGGGAACAGCGGATCTGGGAGTGAAACTCAACAAAGCCAGCATAAATGTTGGGTTTCGTACCTCAACCCAACCTACACGCTGATTCCCGATTCTGGTGGGCAGCTGGTGGGCAGTGGCTGATGATAGCTTTACGGCTGTTGGCCAATTCCCTTGCTAGCCACTGCCCACCCTACGATTAATTTCCCTCCCCATCACCCCATCACCCCATCACCCCATCTCCCCATCCTTACAAGGGTACGTTTTTAAGATTCATCCAGAACTAAAGACATGAACTTGTGCTGGGGAGGCTGAAAAATCAGGGACAAAACTCCCGATGGGCAAAGGTTCCCCCTTAAATGCCGCCGCTAAAATTCTAATTAGTCCTCGCCGGAAACAACTGAGTTTTCGAGGTGCACTGGTCTTCAATGATTTAGGAGATGAACTTTCCTCAGACTCCGATACGAGATTGACCAGTGCTATTGTCCATAGGCTGGGCCAATTGTAAACTGCTAGCTAATAGCTTGTCGTCAGCTTTTCCGCCGACACTGACTAACCATAACGTCGCTACTGCTATCGCCAACCATACTCGTTCTGCTCGCTTGGGATCACTGATCCTGGTCAGATGCCACTGTAGTCCGCCGCGCTTGATATCTTTGAACATACACTCAATCCAACTGCCCATGCCATACCACAAGATTTCAGCTTGGTCTGGCTCTAAGTCTGTCAGAATTAACCATGGGTCGCTGTAGTCTTCATCCCACCGAGCCAAAAGGGTGCATTGGAGTGAGTTATTTTTGAAACAAGTGATCATCCCTGCCCAAGACTGACCCAGTGCAGTGATCAATCCTTTGAGTGGCACAAACCCACAGGAGAGCTTGCTCTGATAGTAACCTTGAGCATTGATGCCCATGAACGGATGCCATTGCAGGGCAACAATTGCCTCATAGAACCACCGGAGCATACAAGCGATTGTCAGTGGTGACAACCACACACCCTACTGAGGGAATCCCAGGCTGAAGATGCTCAAATAACTTCAACCAGTAAGGTGGCCAGCAACATGTGTTTTTGGCAACGATTACTTTCCACGCCACTGGTATGCCACAACCTCTATAAACCACGCAAACCACTAACAAGGTGAAGCGATCTCCCAGTGTTGAGGCATCTGCAGCTAACACGATGTTTTTGTGATCCGTTGGCCACCAACTTAATAGCCATTGCAACAATGGTGCAAAACTCGCGGTTACATCCAGTTCATTACGTTTTCTACCACCTATATCACTACGCTCCTTATACCATTCTCGTAATTGCTGTCTGACCGTGAACTCTTGCTTATCAAGCAGTTGTGCCAGAAAAGCTGATACGGTTGATAACCCACAACAATGGGTGATAGCGTACCCATTGCGACCCATACTCAACACTGCAGCTTGGGGTTTGGTTAAATGAGGCATTTTGCTGGTTACTATTCAACGCCCGTCCTTGTAAGCTATTGGGCAATCAGTCATAGCTTATATTCGATCACTATTATGATCGCAAGCCATTACCCCTTTGGTGCAATGTTGACCATCCTACTCCCTGGATTCTTGCAGCTGTTGCCCAAGCCAGGTAAGGATTTGATTTGAATCAGCCATCCCTACTCATCAGAAGAGGA
>NZ_JAAHHU010000626.1:0-2583 GCF_010672095.1 Moorena sp. SIO3I6
TCGCTACAGAAAAGCCAGTCATTTCTGTCCAAGTTGGATTAAGAAAGGTAAATACCCCAACCCCATCGGTTTGGAAAATAACCTCTTGCACATTTTCCACCACTGACCGATACTGCTCCTCTCTCTCCAGCAAGGCCAGTTCAACTCGCTTGCGTTCGGTAATGTCTTCAACAGAGCCTTCGTAGTAGAGCAAATTTCCATTAGTGTCTCGGACAGGGCGCACATTTTCCAAAATCGAGATTACACTACCATCTTTGCGATAAGCCTGAGCCTCAATGGATGATACAGCGCCATTTTCCGCGATTCTGTCAGTAAACTCGTTACGACCCTCAGTGTCCACATAAATTTGTTTTGAAACGTTCGTGATCGACTCTACTAGTTCTTCTGGGCAAGAATAGCCATAGATTCTCGCTAAGGCTGGATTGGCACTAATAAAGCGCCCATCGGGTGTAATCTGATAGATGCCCTCTACTGAATTCTCAAAGATGCTGCGATAATTCGCTTCAGCTTGCTGCAGTGCTTCCTCGGCTCGCTTACGATTGGTGATATCACTAAAGGTACAAATGACTTGCTCTACTGACCCATCCACCCCCACCTGGGGATCGGCATTCACTAGTAACCATACCCAATCTTTCGTCGCTTGATTGTGGACACCCATAACCACATTTCTTACCAGTTTACGGGTGCTAATTGCCTGTTGGATAGGACGACTTTCAGTGGGGAATGGAGTGGTGTCTTCGTGAATGATAGTCCAATCTGAACCAAAAGGACTTTTATCCAACAATTCACTTTCGGTGAAGCCCAGTATATCCAGAGCCGCCTGATTAAAGAGCATGAATTCGGTTTTTGCCTCGAATAGCAACACCCCTACCTGCATTTCTCGAATCACTGTCCGGAATAGCCTTTCGCTTTCTTGCAATGCTTCTTGTCTAAGAGCTTGCAGTGCTTTACTCGTTTTCTGCTCGTAATTTGAGGCAAGTAAGGTGAGGCTGGAGATGATTAGGTTAGTTATCCCTATGGTGCTTGTTACTACCGAAGTATTTAATGTCGCAGAAAACCCAGTGTCTAATGGTGGAGTAACGGGGAACTTGGCTGCCATCATGGCTGTATAGTGTACAGAGGTAATGGCTAATCCCAGGATCACTGCCCAGCAAACCTTCCACCCATGAAGGACTTTTCCGGTTCCTACCCCCACATCAAAGGATAGCCACAAGATGAAAAACGATGTCAAGCTGGCTATAACAACGGATAGGGCAACAAAAAAGAGGTTGTAGTGAATCAGCCCTGGTATTCTCATGGCAGCGATCAGTAGGTAGGGTATGGATGCGATCGCTAATCCCATTACCACACTGCCCACCATTAACTGTCTGAGGTTGTTGATGCGGCTGACACTATAGAGTACGGCACCAGATATTAGCACTGCTACCCAGTAAGAAAGCAGTACCATTGGCGTATCATAAGTGATAGGGGTGGGGAAGCGGAATGCTAGCATTCCCAAAAAGTGTATTGACCAGATCCCAATTCCCATGATCATTGCCCCACCGATCAGCCAAGCTTTACGGTTAGTCTTTTGTGAGGTTTTTACTTGTCTAGCTAGAATCAGCACCGTATAGGTCACAATCGAGGCGATAGCAATGCATAGAACAACTAACTGTAGGTCATAGAGACCACTCATTGCTCTATCTGTATCGCTAATTGGGACAGTTTCTATGAGAAAATTGAGCCAGACCAAAACCATTGAGTAGGGCATACCGAGATATTATCTCCCAGACCCTCTAGGGGCCATTTTAATATATTTCTTACGAAAATTGTCTTGTAATTATAAATATATGTCTTGAATTTACACAATTTTGATGAATTAATTTACCGTATAAATACGGATTTTTACTATAGCTATATCCTGAAATTTACCGAATCTAATCTATTGGTTGAATCAGAAAGCACCAAATTTAAAACTCGGTAATTGTAATTGCATAGATTTTTTGAGCTACCAAATAATTATCAACAGAGGGAAAGATAAGTGGATTTATCCATACCTAATTGAATTTTTGATAATCATCATTGGGTGTATACCGTACAAACAACTACTTTGGTAAGCAGTCAGCCGTCAGCCGTCAGCCGTCAGCCGTCAGCCTAATGCTGACGTAAATCAGATTAAACCAATGCTTACCTGTTTGATTCAAAAGCTGTCAGCTAATGTCAGGCAACCCCTGATCAATAAACAGAGTACGAATTTTTTCGTCAATTAACAGTTAATAGTTAATACTTAAAAGTTAATAGTGAACCTGACGTAAGTCTTGTAAAACTGGGTGTAGTGGGTCATAAACTCGTTCAGAATTTCCTTGAATCACCCGGTGAATGGGAACAACTTCCACCACGCAGTTAGTGTATGCGATCGCATCCAACTGTCTTACCAACTCGGGTGACCAAGGTTCCTCACGAACTCTCTGATTTTGGCAAGTCAGCCACTCAATTAAATGCGATCGCATCACACCTGGTAAAATTCCAGCTTCCACTGGTGGTGTCCACCACTGACCATCTCCCCATCCCCATAAGTTACCTGTGCTAGTTTCCAGCCAATTC
>NZ_JAAHHU010000627.1:0-2578 GCF_010672095.1 Moorena sp. SIO3I6
GAGAGCATGGTTCAACTGGAGTAGACACGATGGAAACCTTTGGTGAATCGATGTTCGTTTCTTTAACGGTATACACCAGTAGATAATTATATTCCGCAAAAGATTAGGGGGAGTCGGGAATCGGGAGCGGTGCGACCCGTGGCGAATTTAATTCGCCTACGGAAAGCGCACCGAGGGAATCGGGAGTAGCGATGCAGAGCTCTTAAAAACCTCGAAACGAAGCCAGCCAAAGGCTAGAATGTGAAGATTAGATCCAATAAATTACTATACAGCCTGGTACCTGTATAATAGAAATCTAGAATCCGCTCCGGCAACTACAGCCACACTCAGCCGAGACCACTTCTCCAAAGTCCGACTATACGGAACTAGGAGCAACTTAAGTATGGCAAAACCCAGGTACGACAAAGACGAAAACAAGTCACGCCATGCAGCAGCGGATCAGGACTGCTGCGAGGAAATGGCACAGAAATATGGCTGGCAATTGGTTGATATTGAGGAAACAGGTAACCCCATTCTTGAAGTCGATTGTGTGTTTGAAGGAAAAACTGAATTTCCCAAATCCTATTACGACACCGAACAGGAGCAAGACTAATGCGTAAATGGATTGTATTTCGTGCTGAAAAGCGTCAACCCGGATGGAAAGAGCGCAAATATGCTCACTCTGGCTCTCTGACGAAAACTTTATTCGAGCATTACGACTGCTCCGACAAGGCGCTGCCTGAACCGGGATACCGTCCGCCAGAGTTTATTCGAGTTGATCAGTTTGTTGATCCTAACTATCCAGATTCATCAACCCATTACCGTCAAAGCGATTGGGAAGTTACACGGGTTGAAACCTACACACCAGATATCCCAGTTGACATGGATTTCGATATGGTTGTAATTTGCTACTGCAAACACAGTCCCATCAACGCCCCTCTCAAGCCAATGCCAGAGCGCCAAATCTCTGTCGATTCATTTGCTGGGGATAAGGATGCTTATGAGCAATATCTAGAGAATCATAAGCTCCCTGCGGAGGTGTAGAAGTAAAGCCGATACCCGCTCAACTCCAGGGCTGGTATCACTTTCAGCAGCTTTTGCAAAAACTTTTATAAGCAACAAAAAGGTTGTTTACTTCTGTAACTATCACGTTGTTTAGTGTTCAAAATATCCCTGCAAAGTGGAGTCGGTAGTCGGTGTAAAAAAATTGAATAATTGAATTTACCTAATAATTCATTGTTACTGAATAGCAAACTTTGCCTTATGTTTGCGTTCCCGTAGCGTGACCTACGGTCAATCGCATTCAAAGTATAGCATGTCAGCAAATACTTTAAAAATCCAATAAGCCCGTTTTTACTAGTAATCAAGTACACAATATTTTACCCCGATTCCCGACTCCCGATTCCCGATTCCCGATTCCCGACTCCCGACTCCCGATTACCGACTCCCGATTCCCTACTCCCTACTCCCTTCCCTAGCTCATGTCTTACAGTCAATTTACAATTCAAAAAGTAGTCAATGATTTTGACTTAACTTTAATCGAACAAGGGAATATTTTTGAAAGCGATCGCGATCGCGTAATTTCTCCTAGTCCTTATTTAGCCGAATTTATCACCCATAATTACCAACTAGCGATCGCATTGAATACGGAAAAAGCGCGATCAGAACTTTTGATATGTCCAGTATTACTTGCAGTTAGAGAATTCCATAAATACCAGGTTAGCTTGTTTTCTGGGGAAGAGTTTACTGTTGACCCAGAAGTCGGATTAAATGGCACCTGTGATTTTATTATCAGTCTGTCACCGGAACAGTTATTTGTTAAAGCCCCAGTAGCCATTATTATAGAAGCCAAAAAAGAAGACCTGAAAGGGGGATTAGGACAGTGTATCGCCGCAATGGTAGCAGCCGGTCGGTTTAATCAACAGCAGAATAATGGTAACGGTAATGCGCTCGCAACGGTTTACGGTGCCGTAACCACTGGGACTCTATGGCGATTTCTGAAATTGGAAGAAAAAACAGTAACCCTCGATATGGCGGAATATTTTCTGCCTCCCATCGAACCCATTCTAGGGAAATTGGTGCAGATGGTGGAATAGGATTAGGAGTTAGATCAATTCTGGTTGTGGGGTTTTCTGTTTAAAGAGGGGAATCGGGAATCGGGAATCGGGAATCGGGAATCGGGAATCGTAAAATCGGGAGTGGGGCAATCTCTAGAAGCTTCTTTATCAGTAAAATAATACAGCGAATTATTTTACAATAATCATTGCTTTGTATTTCTGAGCAGGAAAATATCCAGCGTTCGCGATCGCGTGACCGCTCGATCAATCCCTTAGTATACTTTAGCTCTATTTTTAATAAACAAATGTTTTCCGAGAGTGACAGGCAAGTGCCCACTCCCTCGGTGCGCTTTCCGTAGGCGAATTAAATTCGCCACGGGTCGCACCGCTCCCGACTCCCGACTCCCGACTCCCGACTCCCGACTCCCGACTCCCGACTCCCGACTCCCGACTCCCGACTCCCGACTCCCCAACAGAAACATGGAACCACTCTTACAAATCCGTCCCCATTATCGCGTTGAAATTATTCAACCCAATCATGT
>NZ_JAAHHU010000628.1:0-2578 GCF_010672095.1 Moorena sp. SIO3I6
CCACACACGAGGGTCGCGGAAGGTATCACAAATATAATCAAATTCGGCCTCTGTCATATCCACATAATTTAGCCAACGTTCTAAGTCTCGACGTGGCTTAATATGATCGTATTTGCGTACCATCTCAATACCTTGGTTGCGGGTCATAATACCTGCTCTAATATCTTTAGAAGCATGATCATATCCACGTCCATATCCAAATTTAACGAATTTCAAGTAATCGTGAATGCCATTTTCATGCATATCATCTAAGTTAGAAATATTTCGATATGTACGTTCAAAAGGCTGCTGTGCCGGACGCCATCCATACAGTTCCATTACCAGTTTGGAATGTTCATTCGCTTCCCAATTTAGAAAGTTACTCAAATAAATACCACGTACTTCGACTTCATCAATTTCCTGATCAGATGGATACTGTGCCCACAATAAATCCTTGGTTCTTAAACCTTCTTTTAATTCTGAACGACCCAGTTTTTCTAAACCTTCATCGGTGAAATCATACCAGTCATATCCCCTTAGAGCATGTTCTAAGCGACACTTGGCGGTAAATTCCACGAGGTCATTATAGGAATACATGCCACCCAAATCCATAAAGCCATGTTCACCCCATAAAATTAATGGGACTTTGTAACGAACTGCAACTTGAATTGGTACTGTAAAAATTCCGCAGTGTCCATGCCAGTTCATATCACCCTGTAATTTAAAGCCAATGCGATTCATTTTAATCAGGGTATCTATACTCGGACGAACTATGATGTGGTCGCAATCAAATACCTCCCTCATTCGGTAAAGATTGTACTCACCTTCTGGAAGATAGTTATTGCCATGATAAGTCACCAAAAGGGGCTTCAATCCCAATTCTTTAACAGCAATGTGTGTTTGAAAATAACTATCTTTGCCGCCACTGACTGGAATAACAATATCATAGTTACTATCGCTGCGATATTCATCGGTCAGTTCTTTCAGCCACTGCCACCGCTGTTCCCAATCGATATTTTTTTTCTGTTCATGGACACGACATCCAGAACAAACACCATTTTCATCAAATGTTAAAGGAGCAGCACTAGCTGCGGGATAAACACACTTTGTGCAATATTGAACAGACATAATTTCCTAATTATTCCTAATTTTTTATAATTTTTTATAATCTAACTTCAATCCCAGCTTTTGCTAAAGCACGCTTTCCTCTTCGGTCTGACAATTCTTTAAAATGCCAGATATTGGCAGCAGCAATCGCAGAGGCACCAGCTTTTATACCTTCCACATAATGCTCATATCGACCAACACCACCACAAGCAATTACTGGAATTTTAGTGGCGGAGACAACCGCGTTGATAAGTTCAAGGTCGTAACCCTGTCCAGTACCATCGCGGTCGATACTATTCAGTAAAATTTCACCAGCGCCCCGTTCCTCTACTTCCTTAGCCCAATACTCAGGTTTCATAGCTGTAGGTTTATGACCACCATCAATAAAAACCTCTGTTTGTCCATCAGGATGTCGCAGTACATCAATGCTGACAACAATTGCCTGACTACCAAATATTTTGGCACCTTGAGTAATTAATTCTGGATTTTGTACTGCCGCTGTGTTTATTGTGATTTTGTCTGCACCCCGACTAATTATTTGGCGCATCTGCTCAACTGTACGAATTCTGCCACCCCATGTTAGAGGCATAAAACAGGTTTTGCTTACTTCATCTAGGATTTGTAATGGTTCTGTTAAACCCTTAGTTTTATGGTCATTTCGACGCAAGTCGTATCCTTCTTCACGGCTAATATCTAAGTAGATTAATTCATCAACATTCCATTCATTGAAGCGCTGTACTTCATAAATAGGATTACCAATAATTTGGTGAATTTTAAATAATTCGCTGCGAACAAGTAAACCATTTTTTAAAAGTAAAACTGGTATAAGGCGCTTTTTAAGCATTGTTTTTACCTGTTTTTGTCATAAAGTTTTTTAAAACTTCTAACCCTATAGTTTGACTTTTTTCCGGGTGAAACTGAACAGCATAAATATTCCCAGCTTCAAGGCTAGAGACAAAATCGACACCGTGTGAAGTCACACCACTAATTAACTTATTATCTTCAGGATGAAATACATAGCTATGCACAAAATAGAAAACTTGGGAATCACCTAAGCCGCTATAAAGGCAATCTTTGTTAAAAAAACGAACTTCATTCCAACCAATATGAGGAACTCGAATACTGATTTCGTTAACTTCTAGATACTTAACCATGCCTTTAATCCAGTCTAAACCTTTGTGGTAACCATGTTCTGTTCCAGCAGTAGCTAAAAGTTGCATACCTAGACATATGCCTAAAAAGGGTTTATTTTTTTCCCTAACTTCCTCTTCTAAAACCTTAACCCAACCACCAGATAGCAGATTTTGCATTCCATCTCCAAAGGCTCCAACTCCTGGAAGAATAATATGGGTTGCTTGACGCAAATCTTCTGGATTTTTAGTAACTACAGCCTGATAGTTGAGGGCTAAAAAAGCATTAGCAACTGAACGGAGATTACCCATGCCATAATCAATAATTGCTAACTTTTTTTGGTTCATACAAATAACTTAAA
>NZ_JAAHHU010000629.1:0-2572 GCF_010672095.1 Moorena sp. SIO3I6
TAAGAATGCGGGGAAGTCATAGAATTTTATCTCATCCTCAAAAGCCAGGTATTGTAGTAGTTCCAGGTAAGCTAAGTGATGATATACCCATCGGAACATTAGGTGCAATTTGGAAACAAGCACAGTTAGGAGATGAACAATGAAAAAATATGCAGTAATTTATGAAAAAGGCGATACCAACTGGGGGGCAATTGTGCCAGATTTACCCGGTTGTGTTAGTATTGGTGACAGTTTGGAAGAAGTCCAAGAAAATGTTAAAGAGGCGATCGCACTTTATCTGGAAGTTTTGGTCGAAAAAGGAGAAAAAATCCCTCAACCTCAAACCCAAGTCGGATTTGTAGAAATAGCAGCTTAATCCCTAGTTTCTCAAAATGCTACAAGATCTCAAGATCTATTGGGTGGGATGGTGCGTTCAGTGATATTCGGTCAATAAATGTCTTGAGAGATCTGGTGTAATCGAACCTACCCTACAAGAGCGTATGCACTCAACCCAACCGACAACAGAGATCACCCTTCCAACCCGCTCGCGCTATTTTATTCCCATTTAATTTTCTTGTGTCAGGCTTTTGATAATCTTTTTAGCCAATCGCTCATTAATTTATCGCACTTCACCAAATCATCAAGATAGAAGCAAGAGAATAAACTGAACGGGCTTCATCGCCTTTTTGGAAATCAATTTATCCAAAAATCCGTTCATAGGTTGGTAATTGTTTAGCCATATTTCCCTTAAAAGCTGGTCAAAGGCTTTTGCTCCCCGCTCGCGGTGGCCGTAGGCCTCCGCTACGGGAAAACCAGATGGGGATTTCAAGGAAAAACTCAAGGAATCACCTATGCGCGATCGCAAACTTTGTGATCAGCTCCAAAAGCTGATTACACTCCTTTTCATTATTAATAAAGAAATGGCCACCAGGAAACATGTGTATCGTGAAAGTGCTACTGGTTTGGTCACCCCAGGCCGCAAGCTCATCACTGTTGGCGTCGGTATCCTCCAAACCTCCGAAAACAGATATCGGACAATTAAGTGGGGGTTCGCTAGTGTAGGTATAGGTTTCGTTCATCCCGAAATCCGCTCTGAGGATCGGTAGAAACAGCTCCATTAGCTCCTGGTTTGCTAGCACAGTATCTGGTGTGCCATTATATAGACGCAATTCTTCGATCAACTCAGACTTGGGCAAGTTATGAAGGGGAGGTTTTCGAGCAGGTACTTGAGGAGCGCGGCGACCGGAAATGAACAGGTGTCGAGGACTCGGGGCTTCCTGGCGGCGGAGTTGACGGGCTAATTCAAAGCTGATTATTGTTCCGAGACTGTGACCAAAAAAGGCAAAGGGGATATCGAGATAGGGCAGTAAACCTGGTGTTAGGGTTTCAATCAGGGGCAATATACCAGTAACCAGGGGTTCCCGCAGTCGCTTGCCCCGTCCAGGGAGTTCCACTGGGCAGACTTCGATATCCGGTGCCAATTGGTCTGGCCAAGTGCGAAAGCTAGAAGCAGCACCACCAGCATAAGGAAAGCAAAATAGGCGCAGGGGGGCTTTAGGATTTGGTTTTGGGCGAGTGATCCAAGAGTTGGTAGTAGTCATTAGTTATTTTGAAGAGAACAGGGAGTAAGGAGTAGGGAGTAGGGAGTAGGGAGTAGTGAACGAAATTATCACAATTCCGACACGGATCCCTATCTTTGGAAAGTAATCAATAGACTTCGCCGCAGAAGTCCGGAAATGGATCACTTTTGTAATACAAGATAATAGGCTTAGTTGTTATGTAAGCATTCAGCTATCAGCTATCAGCTATCAGCTAATGGGCGTTCGTCCCAGCTTCGTTCGCACAGCGTGGCCAAAGGCCAAAGCCTGTGCCACGCACGCTAGGCGAACAGCTTTTGAAGAAAACAGGTAAGCATTGGAATAATGCTGAGTTACTTGGACTTTTAGCTGACGGCTGTTCGCGCAGCGTGAGCTTTTAGCTCACGGCTGAGTGCTGAATGCTTACGTTGTTATTTCACCAAGCCCATAAATAGTTTACATTGAACCTCCCTTGATTTTAAAATAATTGAGAACCAGTTAAGCGATCGCTATAACATCCCAAAATTACTTTATATCTGTTAGACAAAAGCCAATTTAATTGGAGTAATCATTATAGGGTTTTCCAGCCTAATGAGATAAACAGTTTTTTTTCTGTTCCCTGTTCCCTAAAATCCAAAAATTTGTAGTTTACCTAATTTAAAACCGCTATAATTACAAAAAAAACTCTCATATCTTTATGAGAGAACAACTATGAAATAAAGCTGATAATTTTTATAATAACGGTTGTCATCTTGACACAACAATTTAGAAATAATGCTACAGGGGTCATAAATGAATTGTGATAATTTTTGATACCATATTCCCTGTTCCCTGTTCCCTGTTCCCTGTTCCCTGCTCCCTGCTCCCTGTTCCCTACAAACTCTAAACCCAAGGACCTACTATTGCGAATGTGATACCAGGCTCTTGAATGTTCACAAACATGATCCGACCATTGGGTGAGAAGCAAGCACCAGCAAACTCACTGCTGTTGATAGCATTCCGTGCCAACTGGTAAA
>NZ_JAAHHU010000063.1:0-37361 GCF_010672095.1 Moorena sp. SIO3I6
CAACTCCTCAGTTTGATAACTGATACAATTGTTTCAACTGTAACTCCCAAACCAACTACGAACAAAGGATCTTTTCCACATCTGCTCATCCTTTTGTAAACAAATATTAATTTCGCCAGCCGTATCAATTATGGGGGACTTTAACTCAATTTCCCCCCAAAGTTGGGGGGCTAGGGGGGCGAAAATTGCTGTAAATGCACTTTGCCCACTGACAGGATTAACGTATCCAAGGATGATTGAAGTGGATAAAGTAGCTAATAAACAGAATAATAGACCCATAGCAATAAGTAAAGTAGTTTTTCAATGTTTTAGGGGGCAGGGAATCGGGAATCGGGAATCGGGAATCGGGAATCGGGAATCGGGAATCGGGAATCGTAGGAAAGAGCCATGCAGCGAGGTCTTGGGTGTCCCCTCATTAGCGACTGTATCAATAAGCTCCGAAGGGTTTTTGATGTTATGAGAAATTAGCCAGATTAGACCTCTTGCAAAAGTATTTTTATGATAGTGTTTACGTCAATTCTTGTCCACTGTTCCCTGTTCCCTATTCCCTGTTCCCAACAACTGCCGCGAAGTCTATTGTTTATGACCTATTTATAAATGCTATACAGCGTTTTTCATAACTATAAGCTATCAAGGTACACAGGATTTTTTCCCTATTCCCTATTCCCTGTTCCCTGTTCCCTGTTCCCTACTCCCTACTCCCTACTCCCTACTCCCTATTCCCTATTCCCTACCAGTTTTTTACAAAACTTTTCCAAATATGTTATAATATAAGTTTTTTTATGCTATAATATAAAAGTGGGCGCTGAGACGCCCGGAGTCAAGAGCTAGCCCAACGAGAGTGCAATATCCACGGGCTAGCTCTGGCTCCCTTACACAAGGAGATAGTTTGATTATGAGTTATTCTGAACGCCTTCACCCGTGGGTGGTCATTAGGCTGTTACCCGAAATGCAGCGGATAGTCGTTGCTCGCTTCCGAAACCGGTCGGATGCAGAGGGACATTTATGGGCCCTGAAACGATTAATGCCTGATGCCGAATTTATAATTGTTTTTGATGTCGGTAATCTAGACCTCGGTAATCCAATGGATGAGGAATCCTAGGGGTTGTGCATCGATCAGCCGTCAGCCGTCAGTGGTCAGCAGTCAGCGGTCAGTGGTCAGCAGTCAGCGGTCAGCGGTCAGCGGTCAGCGGTCAGCGGTCAGCGGTCAGCGTGGCACAGGCTTCGACGCTGTGAGTTAAGCCATAAGCTGTTCGGGTAGCGCGTGGCACAGGCTTCGACGCTGTGAGTTAACCCATAAGCTGATTACTGATTACTGATTACTGATTGCTAATTGCTGATTGCTGATTCCTGATTGCTGATTACTGATTAATGATTGCTGATTGCTAATAGCTGATTACTGATTGCTGATTGCTGATTGCTAATAGCTGATTACTGATAGCTTAGCAGCAGCAAACAACTCTGGTGTAGTATGGCACAATGAACCAGATAAATCTCTATCGCGCTACTATATTAATACTATTATGACTAAGTTTGTCTTTATTACTGGAGGCGTTGTATCCAGTATTGGCAAGGGGATTGTTGCTGCTAGCTTGGGACGTTTACTCAAATCCCGGAACTATTCCGTTTCCATTCTTAAACTAGACCCCTATATTAACGTAGATCCGGGCACCATGAGTCCCTACCAACATGGAGAAGTGTTCGTAACATCAGACGGTGCTGAGACAGATTTAGATTTAGGTCACTATGAACGCTTCACAGATACCTCCGTCTCTCGCCTGAACAGTGTCACGACTGGCTCGATTTATCAAGCCGTAATCAATAAAGAACGTCGCGGTGACTACCAGGGGGGGACAGTGCAGGTGATTCCCCACATTACTAATGAAATAAAACAGCGCATTCATCGAGTTGCCCAAAATTCCAATCCTGATGTATTGATTACAGAAATTGGTGGCACATTAGGGGATATTGAATCCCTACCGTTTTTGGAAGCAATTCGTCAATTCCGTAAAGATGTCGGGCGCAATCAAGTCCTTTATATGCACCTGACCCTATTACCTTGGATTCCTGCGGCTGGAGAAATAAAAACCAAGCCAACCCAGCACTCCGTAAAGGAATTGCGTGCTATCGGGATTCAACCAG
Organism: Moorena sp. SIO3I6; assembly: GCF_010672095.1. Lineage (NCBI taxonomy): Bacteria > Bacillati > Cyanobacteriota > Cyanophyceae > Coleofasciculales > Coleofasciculaceae > Moorena > Moorena sp. SIO3I6. Next base: position 2,143 of record NZ_JAAHHU010000063.1, read on the forward strand.
ATATTTTAATTTGCCGATGCGATCGCGCTTTGCCACCCGGATTAAAAGATAAAATATCAGCATTCTGTGATGTACCAGTAGAGTCAGTTATTTCTGCACAGGACGCCAGCAGTATCTACGAAGTCCCCCTAATGCTAGAAAAAGAAGGACTGGCCCAGCAAACCCTAGAGTTATTCCAGATGGAGCAACGGGAACCAGATTTAACCCAGTGGCAGAGGTTAGTTGAGCGTCTGCATCATCCCACTCACCACCTTGAAATTGCCATTGTTGGTAAGTATATCAAACTAACCGATGCCTATCTATCCGTTGTGGAAGCTTTGGAGCATGCTGCGATCGCAAAAGATACCAAAATCAAAATACACTGGGTTAGTGCTGAGGATGTAGAAGCTTACGGTCCTGAACCCTTCCTAAACGGTTTTAACGGTATCCTTATTCCTGGAGGCTTTGGGATTCGGGGAGTAGATGGCAAAATTGAGGCAATTCGGTATGCTAGGGAAAATCAGATTCCCTTGCTGGGCTTATGTTTAGGGATGCAGTGTTCTGTAGTTGAATGGGCAAAGCACATAGCCCTCTTAGAAGATGCCCATAGTGCCGAGTTTTTCACTGATATCAAGAATCCCGTCATTCATCTATTGCCAGAGCAACAAGATGTAGTGGATTTAGGCGGTACCATGCGTTTAGGGCTATACCCATGCCGTATAGCACCTAATACTCTAGCATCTTCCCTCTACCAAGAAGAAGTCATTTATGAGCGCCACCGCCACCGGTATGAATTTAATAATGCTTATCGCAACCTATTTTTAGAAACAGGTTATGTCATTAGTGGTACTTCTCCCGATGGTCGCCTCGTGGAAATGATTGAATTGAAACAACACCCCTTCTTTATTGCCACTCAGTTCCACCCAGAATTTAGCTCCCGTCCCAGTCATCCCCATCCATTGTTTGTAGGATTTGTGCAAGCTACCATTGACAAAGGACAGGTTAAACAGTCTAGTACTAACGGCAGTACTAGCCAAAACCAGCAATCCGTTGCGGAAGTAAGCTCTTGAGTATGTGATGTCACAAATGTCGCAGATTAGGGTATTAATGACATCATGCCGGATAATTACCCTCGATCAAAACATGATTCCACAGAAATTATCCGGCTCTGAGGAATAAAGCCCTGAAATATGACTTAGCTTGATCAGCCCCTAGGCAAAAGTGAAGTACCCCAATCTACTTCGTGTCGGTTGGGGCTTCCAACTTTCGCTCAATTCAGGGACAGTCTTAAGAGAATGAAGAATTAATAATTAAGAATTAAGAATGAATAATTAAGAATGAATAATTAAGAATTAAGAATGAATAATTAAGAATTAAGAATTAAGAATCCAATTCTAAATTCTAAATTCTAAATTCTAAATTTTTCTTATCCTGGTTAACTATTTATCCTTTAATAAATAACTAGTAACCAGTAACCAGTGTTAATTAACAACAAGTAACCAGTAATCTCAATAAGAAGAGCAATCCTAAATGAATTGTGATCATTTTTGTTCCCTGTTCCCTATTCCCTGTTCCCTGTTCCCTTTGCTAAAGTGATTAACTCGAATCGTTCGCGTAGCTTGGCCTTTGGCCATCGAATTGGTAATTGCTAGTATTACCAACCCATTATTTCAATAAGGAGGTTTTGTGAGTTACTGGATAAAAGTTAATTACGATCATCGAGAATATGTCATTGATCTGGACCGACTTAGTACATTCACCCATGGTCCCAACGGAAAAATAACCTTCTGGTTACCCGATAGTACTATCCCCATTATTGTCAACCGTCAAAATGACCCAGACGGTTATCAACGAGTGGTCAACTACATTCAAAAGTTATCAGCACGATCACCTTCAGGTTTTTGGATTACATTCAATTACGAGCGTCATGATTATATCCTTGACCTCAACAAAATCAGTAGTTTTTGTCACTACCCAAATCAGAGATTAACCTTTTGGTTACCTGACAGTTCCATGCCCATCATTATTAGCGAACAAAAATATCCAGAAATTTATCATAAGATAATAGACTACATTGAACAAAAAACTGGCTACCTACTAACGTAATTATAGAATTAAGAATTAAAAATTAAGAATTAAGAATTGAGAATTGAGAATTGAGAATTAAGAATTGGGAATTAAGAATTAAGAATTGAGAATTGAGAATTGAGAATTGAGAATTGAGAATTGGCAATTCCGTAAGTATTCAGCTATCAGCTAATGCCCTACGCGAACAGACAGTTATCAACTTATGCACTACGGGCACGCTGTCTTGATGCAGTCGCTCATGGGGGGAACCCCCAAGACCGTAATGGTGCGTTTTCCGTAGGCGAATTAAATTCGCCACGGGTCGCACCTCTGCATCGCTACTTGAGGTGCTTTTGAATAAAATAAGCTCTTCGCGCAGCGTGAGCTTTAGGCTCACAGCTGAATGCTTACCTAATTCCCCATTCTACATTCTTAATTCTTAATTCTACATTCTTAATTCTACATTCTTAATTCTTAATTCTACATTCTTAATTCAACGTAATTACTGTAACTTCTGGTGGACAAAATAGACGACCTGGCCAATAAGTTCCTAAACCACGATTAGTATATAACTGGTTTCTACCGATCCGATGTAGACCCTCGGACCATTCCCAATGGTTAGTTACTTTTGAACATACTTTCAAATAGGGTATCCAGGGCTGCACAGATCTAGGAATATACTTCCGGATAGTTTTCAAAAATGCTGGCGCAGGTCCGATTCCTGGAATCACAATCTGACCACCATGGGTATGACCAGACAACTGCAAATCCACTCGCCAACGCTGTAATATCTCCGCAGTATCAGGGTTGTGGGATAAGACAATCCGGGGTGTTTTGGGGTCAAGTTGATTGAGCACTGGACCAGGATTGAAATCACCAGACCAAAAATCAGCAAGTCCTACTAGAGGTAATTGTGCTCCAAACGGATAAGCGATCGCATTCCACAACACCTTCACACCAATCTTAGTTAGAGCCTGAGTAATTGTTGCTTTTGAATGACGCCAGGCTAAATCATGGTTACCCAGTATAGCATAGATTCCATGGCGACTTTCCAGGTACTTCAATCGCCGCGCTAGTAGATAAATAGGAGTCGGGCTATTGGTTACGTAGTCGCCAGTTAAGACGACTAGATCAGGTTCAGCTTGATTAGCGGCTTCAATAGCGTCAGCTAAGATATTTCCTGGTAACTGCTGTCGATCATAATGTAAATCGGATAGTTGTACAAGTTTTGTGCCTCGCAATGACGTAGGTAAATCCGCGATCGCAACTGTGATTTTTTCTACCCTTAAGGGTTCTGAAAATATCCAATTCATCCAGCTAATCAAGAGGGTCATTAAACACTTGCTTCCAGCATAGCTCAGCCATACTACTATCAACTAGATGAATTAAGCTATCAGCTATCAGCTATCAGTTATCAGCTTAAGCGCTACTTGAGATGCTACTTGAGGTGCTATCAGCCGTGACCAAGGCTGACGGCTGACGGCTGACGGCTGATAGCTTAAAATCTAATTTAGAATTACGGAGAAAATCAGGATTATTTTTGACTAAGGAAAATTTTGACCTTGTCTTTTGACCAGCCTTGGGTATAACTTCTATTTTGGTAAGTTATCTGCTCGCCTTGGTTAGTTTGATCAGGTTCAGGTTTAGTTGAAAAAATTGCACAAGGAATAAATTTGCTATTGTTGGTGGAAAGTTCAGACTTACTGGCTGATGCATTCTTAACATTTATATGTTCAATTATCACTGGTGAATCAGTCTGTTGTTGTAACAGTATCCATAATGGGTATTCCCAGTCATTGTCACCTAAATACATGCCAATATCTGTACATTTATTACTTTTCAAAACATCAATAGCACCGAGGTAACCTAATCTGATTCGAGACCTACTGTTAAAATATTGCTCAGTACGGCTAGTGTTGAAAATACCGTTAGCGCCGACAAGAGGTCGTTCTCTACCAGATAATGCCCATGGTAATGATGTGATGATCAGAACCACTGCTATAACATTGGCAACTTGACGTAGCTTAATTTGGGACAATACTATTCCGACTACTGCAGACAAAAGTAAGAAAATTGGCAAATGAAGCCGACTGTTCCACCATTGCCATTTCAACAGGAAACAAAATAGTATAAATATGCTAATAATAACAGCAATATAACTGAGTATATAGCGTTGCTTTCGACCCTGTCGTTGGATGAAACAAGCGATGATAGAGAAAACAATTAAAACTAGATGAAGGGTGTTGCTGGTGTTGTTTTCTGTAGCATTAATTCCCAGAGTTGATAATCCACCAGGAATCCCAAACTTTCCGATATAGGTGGTGCGGGGGTCACTAATATCTACACTTAAAACGAGATGGAATAAATTAATTATCTTATTAGATATAGCATTAATAATCCCAATCGGTGTTCCCAGGTGAAGACCAATATTTCTCAAAATATTGGAGACTAAGACTGACGTTGTAAAAATTTCATTAGTATATCGTAGTTCTTCTGAAGCCGTAGCAATTGGAGTGCCATACAAGTCCAAGTTACGGATATAGTGACCAAGATTAATTAAAATAACAATAATCCCTACCGCTAAAATTGGCTTCCACCATCGCCAACCTAGGCGCTTAATCATGATCAGTGAAAACCAGATAAATAAGGGGAATGTATAAATATAGGCTGTTGCTTTCGTCACAATAGCCATGCCCATGGTAGCACCAACCCCTACTATATTAATCCAGCTAACTCTGGATTTGAGAGTCAAAATAATAAAGTAAGCCAAACAAATCACCCAGAACGAAACCACATAATCATTCTGGGTACTTGACCCTTGTAGGATTCCCATCGGAATAGTCGCAGCGACGACAGCAGCAAAAATCTGTCCTCGTATAGTCGCTCCCAGTTGTTGAGCAATCAGAGATACCCCAATCACGCTACCAATCATACTGAACCATTGGACAAGATTAGCTAAGCGATCGCCCCCACTCAGGAGTTGAAAATGCATGATCGTAAATTCAGCCCAAGGGTTTTGGTAAAGCTGTCTGGGAATATGGGTAGGATAATGGGCAACACTGTGATGCTGCATCCAATGAAGCACACGACTCATGTGGTAAGTCATGGAATCCCAGGTGTTGGGAGGCGCAACGATAGCAGTTAAGCCTACGATAGCGACCAGAAATCCTATACCTCCAAGTAAGACCAGTAAAAAACCAGAGATTTGGTCATTCCTATCCCTTGGGTTTTGCCCGTTTGTGGAGGGTGAGCTTTGCCCAATCCCATTTTGCCCAATCCCATGTTGTGAATCTTGGGTGAGGGTGACTCGTCCTGGTTTAACAGTCCGAAAGTAGGCAAAAATCAACGTCAGACTCAGTAAACCCCAGATTCCCGCGATCCAACCCCAAGTAATTAACTTAAATAAACTTAAAACTTCAGTAATAAAGGTTAATAAGACTCCCCAAGTAATAGCTGCCCACAATAGGGAACTACGCCAGCAATAATTGTAACGATAGATGAAGAGAAATAAAACAGTGAAGGTAATCAGAGGGAGCAAAGCCAACATAGTTATTCAAAGGGAATAGGGAATAGGGAGTAGGGAGTAGGGAGTAGGGAGTAGGGAGTAGGGAGTAGGGAGTAGGGAGTAGGGAGTAGGGAGTAGGGAGTAGGGAGTAGGGAATATGGGATCAAAAATTATCACAATTCATTTAGGATTGCTATAGTTAATTAATTTATTGTTAATTTATAGTAATTTAATTAAGGGAGTAATATCAAATCTGGTGGACTACTTATCCTATCTCTTCTGGGGTAATGGGTACTTGACAATTTCCTATTATCCATTACCGTAACCCAAAAATCCAGGGACTATTTGGTAAGTGATTAGTAAGCATTCAGCTAATGCGCGTAGCCCATTAGCTGCTAGCTGATAGCACCTCAAGTAGCATCTCAAGTAGCGCTTAAGCTGATAGCTGACGGCTGAATGCTTACCTTACAACCAAACTGTTTTTGGCCACCCGAGACGCTAAAAACCGATAAGTTATTTTTTAACTACTTCCTAATGAAAAAGATTGTATTTTAAGATACAGAATATTGCCCGAAACCCATCCCTCCAGCCAATTTTTTTCCCTTCTTCGTAAGTGCGACCATAGTAAGATATTCCTACTTCATAGATGCGGCATTTCTTTTTGGCAACCTTAGCAGTAATTTCCGGTTCAAAGCCAAACCGAGATTCTTCGATTTTGATAGATTGGATAATTTCACGCCGGAATGCCTTATAGCAGGTTTCCATATCGGTAAGGTTAATATTGGTAAACATATTGGAGAGCATGGTTAAAAATTTATTGCCCACCATATGCCAGTAATACACTACCCGATGGGGACCACCGCCAGCGAAACGGGAGCCATAAACCACATCCGCTTTGCCATCAATAATCGGCTGCATTAACAAGGGATATTCCTGGGGATCGTACTCTAAATCAGCATCTTGAACGATTACGATATCTCCAGTAGCCAAGCCAAACCCAGTCCGTAACGCAGCTCCTTTACCCCGATTCTTGTGATGATAGACAACATGGTCAATTTGGGATTCCAGTGATGACTCTAAAATCTCTCTAGTGCCATCGGTTGAGTAGTCATCGACAACAATAATTTCGCACTCTTTAACCGCAGATGCTTTGACAGCGTCAATAACATTGGCAATTGTGTTGACTTCGTTAAAACAGGGTATTACAACACTTAGCTTCATAAGCTTAAACCTTAATAATAAGCAAATAATTTGATTAGCTTAAAAATTTACATAATCTTTACATAATCCCCGCCTAATTCCCCTAGCCTTTGGTTAACTAGAGAGTTTGAGGCACTAAACACATCACGAAATCTTTACATAACGTTAGTTACATAAAGTTATGGGAAGTTTCCCCGTGATTAGATGGGATTGAACCCTCAAATTCAGGGCAAGACCAGGATTGATAGACAGGTTTGAGGTTGACTACTTGACACCCTGAATAAATTAGTATAATTCTACTGTAGGATTATAAATAGATCAACTAAATAGAGCAACTACTAAACCATTACGCTCAAGCCTGATTGGGGAGTCGTTGCTCATTACTCATTAGTATTTTGGTAAGCATATGCGCTACGCGCACGCTGCTTGAGGTGCCGTCAGCGGTCAGCCGTCATACTTTGGCTGATAGCTTGTAGGGTGGGCAAAAACAGTTTGCTTATGCGTGAGTATTCTAGATTATACTACTTTGCCCACCCTACTTTAATTGGTCTGATAGCTGATAGCTGATAGCTTGTAGGGTGGGCAAAAACAGTTTGCTTATGCGTGAGTATTCTAGATTATACTACTTTGCCCACCCTACTTTAATTGGTCTGATAGCACTGATAGCGCGTAGCGCATATGCTTACGTATTTTGACTAATGACTGATAACTAATGACTAATCAGTAAACTAATGACTAATGCCATAGGCTTGATAGCACTAGGTATTAGGCGCGCTAGACATTAAGTACTAACACCATTAACCCAAAACCTAACAGCTAACATCTAACACCATTAACCAAACAAAATCCCATCATCCTAGAGAGTATGTCTTTGGATACCAGTAATGACTACACAAAACCAGAAGAATCTGACCTTGGTGATTCTTCCTTATCCTTGGTGATTCCCACCTATAACGAGAGTAGAAACATCGGGGAGCTAATTAGAATCCTGAGCAATTTGCTCGATGAAGCAATACCAAACCAATACGAACTGATTGTAGTAGATGACGATAGTCCCGATCGTACCTGGGAAATCGCCCAGGCTCTGATGTCGGACTATCCACAGTTACAGGTAATTCGCCGTCAGCATGAAAGGGGGTTATCTACAGCAGTTATTCACGGCTGGAAAGCAGGTACTGGAAAAATTTTGGGGGTAATTGATGGGGATTTACAGCATCCACCAGAGATATTATTAAAACTTTTGCTAGCAATGGAGGATGGAGCCGATATAGCCATTGCCAGTCGTCATGTAGACGATGGAGGTGTTAGTGATTGGAGTGTAGTCAGGCGTTTCTTATCCAGAGGTGCTCAACTTTTAGGATTATCGATTTTACCAGAGGTTATCGGTCGTGTCTCTGACCCGATGAGCGGTTATTTTATGGTACGCCGTAGTGCCATTCATGAAAAAGACCTCAATCCTCTAGGGTACAAGATTCTAATTGAAGTGCTAGCTAGGGGAAAAATTGGCCGGATTGCAGAAGTTGGCTATGTATTTCAAGAGAGACTCTCAGGAGAGAGCAAAGTTACCTGGAAACAGTATGTAGACTATATTAGACACTTACTCCGGTTAAGGTTTTCTCTCGGAACCATTGGTCAACTTAGAAAACACATTCCCTTCCCTTTAAAGCGGTTTATTCGTTTTGGCTTAGTGGGATTCAGTGGCGTATTTGTGGATATGACTGTGCTTTACTTACTCCATGACCCTGCTACTTTGGGTTGGGGACTCACCCGCAGTAAAATTATTGCTGCTGAAGCGGCCATTATGAATAACTTTATTTGGAATGATGCCTGGACATTTAGGGATATAGCCAGTCAGCAGTGGGGATGGGGTAAGCGCTTGAAACGGTTTTTGAAGTTCAATCTTGTCTGTTTGATCGGTTTGTGCCTGAATGTGCTGTTGTTGAATCTGTTGTTTAATCTCCTGGGAATTAACTATCTGATTGCAAATGCTATTGCGATCGCAGCAGTTACTTTCTGGAATTTCTGGATTAATCTAAAGCTCAACTGGCGAGTGACCCAAAAATAACGATAACCGCTTGACTGTTGACTGTTGACCGTTGACTGTTGACCGTCAACAGCAAAGGGTTTTAGGGAGTAGGGAGTAGGGAGTAGGGAGTAGGGAGTAGGGAGTAGGGGTAATAAAATTGAATGTACTACATAACAATCAATATCATCTATGGTAAACCTCTATGGTAAACAAATTGCATAAAAGTCGTAGATTTACATCAACTTGGTTAGGGGTTTTAATTGTTATCCTGTTGATGCTAGGGATAGTGTTTAGATTCGTCAATCTTGACCAAAAAATATACTGGATTGATGAAACATTTACCTCCCTAAGGATTTCTGGTTATCGATTGTCAGAGATGATCCCAGAAATTTCCAAGGGGGATGCGATCGCTATTAAAGACTTACATAAGTATCAGCAGACAAATCCGGAAAAAAATATGATTGGTACGATTAAGGGATTAGCGTTTGAAGAACCTCAACATCCCCCATTATATTACGTAATGGCGCGATTTTGGGCGCAGTTATTTGGGAATTCAGTAGCAGTGAGGAGAAGTTTTTCAGCTCTGATCAGCTTGCTGATGTTTCCTGCTATCTATTGGTTATGTCAAGAATTATTCGAGTCGTCCTTGGTGGGATGGGTAGCTATGGCCTTAGTTGCCGTTTCTCCCTTTCAGGTTTTGTATGCCCAAGCAGCAAGACAGTATGGCTTATGGAGCGTAACGATTTTGCTATCAAGTGCAGCACTGTTACGGGCAATACGCTTAACTAAACCAAGAAACACCACCAGTAAGATTAAAGACATCCTACACTTTATCTCTACCTGGGGAATTTACGCCCTCACGTTAGTGACAGGATTTTATACCTTTTTATTTTCTATCTTAGTAGCCATCAGCCATGGCATCTATGTACTGGTAACAGAACGGTTCCGCTTCAGTAAAATTATTGTTTACTATGGGCTATCATCGTTAATGGCTTTGATGGTATTTGTACCTTGGTTACTGGTTTCTAACAGTAACCTTTCTAAGGTATCCAGCAAAACCAAATGGGCACTCAAAGAAGTTCCTTTATCATCATTAGCCCAAACCTGGCTGATTAATATTAATCGGAGTTTCTTTGATCTCAACCAAGGCTTAAATTTACCCAGCGTACTGGTCTCTGTAATAATCTTAATCCTAGTCGGCTATGCCATTTACTTTCTCTGTCGTCATAGTCCCAAACGAGTTAGTCTATTCATCTTGACATTAATTGGAGTTACCGCCTTAGCCCTAGTGCTACCGGATCTAATTTCCGGAGGCAAGCGTTCTAGTGTAACTCGCTATCTAATTCCCTGTTATCTTGGTATTCAGCTAGCAGTTGCTTACCTATTTACTAACAAAATAACTAACAAAGTAACTAGCATTTTTCAGGGAGTATGGCAACAGAAGCTATGGCGACTCGGAATGATTTTGCTACTGTCTGGTGGAATTCTATCCTGTGTGATCAGTTCTCAAGCGGAATTTTGGTGGAACAAGTATACTAGTGCTAACCATACCCAGGTAGCAGCAATTATTAACCAGGCTGAGCAACCCCTCTTGCTGACAAAAAGTATGGAAGTGATATCGCTATCTTATCTTCTTGACCCCAAAGTCAAGTTTTCCTGGTTAAGCCAGAAATCCGTAAAGATGCCTAATGGCGAAAAAAGCAAACAGTTAATTATCCCCAAAAATACCGATGAATTCAGTGATGTATTTTTATATAATCCATCTAGGGAGTTGCGACAAAAAATCGAGAAACAATACAACTATAAATCAGAAATTATTGGCAAATGGAACCATAAACTTGAACCAACTTACGAAATTAAAACGTTTCTGTGGAAACTAGTAAAAGAATAAACTAGTAAAGCCATAAACAGCTTTACCAACCAACTTCGTATCGATTAGCACTTACGCACTACGACCTTTAAAACCCAGTTTTTGGTGATAAATCAAAGGCTGAAATCGGTGTAGTTAGGTTAAAAAACTGGGTTTGCGGCGTAAGTCTTGTTTATAATAACCCTAGAATAACAGGAGCTTGCTCATGGCAATGATTTGCCGTAAATACGGCTTACTCTACCTGATGGCACCGCGAACTGGTTGCACAGCAGTAGAAGATGTCCTGGAAAAAAAGCTAGAAGGCGAACTAGTCCCCCCCCAAGACATCCTAGACGCCAACGGAAAATTTTTGATGCACAGAAGACATCATTCTCTACGAGAGATGTTCAGACGGAATCTTTTGACAGAGGAAGAAGCAGCATCTTATCTAAAATTTAGTTGTATTCGCAACCCCTTTGACAGTCTAGCTTCCGACTATGTAAAAAGAGCCTCAAAATACCAACACTTTATCGCTGAGTCCACGTCATGGGTTCACCGTCTACCGGGTTATATAGAAGACATGGAATTTTGCAAAACCCATTCATTTAATGATTGGATTGAGAAACACTATGGTTCTATTTACGGCAATGGACTGAAACGAACCGTTCAATCCCTGGTTCGGAATACTAATCGAAACCGACTTAAACAGTTTGTAGGTCTTCCAGCTGAACCGTATACACTCTATGGAAGCTATACCAAAGGTATGGATACTGTGATGCGTTTTGAAACCCTTCAGGATGATTTTGACAGAGTCCTGGATAAAGCTGGAGTGCCCTTCAAAGTCGAAATACCAGTGATCAACAAAACCGAAGAAAGAAAGACAGACTATCGAGATTACTATAATGAGCGATCGCAAAAAATTGTGCAGTACATTTTTGACGAAGAACTAAAGCGCTACGGTTACGAATTTTGAACAAGCTAGTAGCGGTTAGGGCATGAGCTGTTACCCTTGAGCTGATCTCTAACCGTTTTAAGGCGATTAAGTATAAATTACTATGCCATCTGCTACGCTCAAATATGCCTATTTCCCCGGCTGTGTTGCTCAAGGAGCCTGTGGAGAACTATACCAATCTACGTCAGCTTTAACCCAAGCGCTAGGGATTGAACTGATTGAGTTGAAAAAAGCTGCTTGTTGTGGTTCTGGAACCTTCAAAGAAGATTCCCAACTCCTAGAAGACACTGTTAACGCTCGCAACATCGCCCTAGCTGAGGAGCTGAATCTACCCCTGTTAACCCATTGCAGCACCTGTCAGGGAGTAATTGGTCATGTAGATGAACGTTTAAAGGAATTCCAACAGACCGATACCACTTATGTGCAAAAAGTGAATGGCTTGCTGAAAAAAGAAGGCTGTTCTCCTTACAAAGGCACTACGGAAGTCAAGCATTTACTGTGGGCATTGGTGGCAGATTACGGCATGGAAGCCCTAGCAGCACAGGTCAGTCGCAAGCTCACTGGACTCAAATGTGCTGCATTCTATGGTTGTTATTTGCTGCGAGCTCAGACATCCATCCCCTACGATGACCCAGTGCATCCAGAATCCATGGAAACTGTATTTCGCACCGTAGGAGCAACACCTGTATATTACCGAGGTCGTACTCAATGTTGTGGTTGGCCAATTTCTAGTTATGCCACAGAACAATCCTTCAAGATGGCAGGGAGCCATATTCAAGAAGCCTTGGATGCTGGTGCGGACTGCATGGTGACCCCTTGTCCGTTGTGTCATCTTAATCTGGATTCCCGTCAACCGGAGGTAGAAAAGGTGATTGGGCGTCAGTTAAGGTTACCAGTACTGCATTTACCCCAGTTAGTTGCCCTAGCCCTAGGGGTTAGTCCAAAGCAACTGGGTTTAGAACGGCACGTGGTTTCGACCGCACCTGTACTAAAGAAGTTGGGGCATACTTGACTAGTTATAGCGCTACGCGCAAGGGCAACAGGCAAGAGGCAAGAGGCAAAAGTTTACTACAAAAGCGTTTCAGCTTCTATCAATGTCCTAACTTTAATGCGTAGTGCTATATCATATCCCTTATCGGGTAATGGGTAATTGGTAGTTAACGATTACCCATTACCTTTTCTCTTTGCCAGACAGAAAAGCACCCCCGAGGGGGTGCCTCATCAGTTACCATCAACAGCAGCCAACTGCTGATGGAGGGATTTCAGTCTCAACTATAAACCGTTGTATCTAAGCTGATGCTTCGGTTTCAACCGGGTAAACGCTGACTTTTTTTTGGCTTTTACCCCTTCTTTCAAAAGTGACTATGCCATCAGCTATTGCAAATAGGGTGTCATCACCACCGCGACCAACATTGGTACCAGGGTGAAACTTAGTACCTCGCTGACGTACCAAAATGTTGCCAGCCTTGACAAACTGACCACCGTAGCGCTTGACCCCTAGGCGTTTGGAATTAGAGTCACGACCGTTACGAGTACTTCCTGTTCCTTTCTTATGAGCCATAATGTTCCTTTATATTTCAGTGTTTGTACGGGAATTTTGAGGGAATTTTGCCCTATCCACAGGTCTGAAAGATAAAAATAACATACCTATCAAACTGCAGAGGATGGGAATCACGCTCCTAGGGTGTGTCTTCTTGCCTCGGAGATCCCCCGTTGGTCCCCCTTAAAAAAGGGGGACTTTGACTATGGCTCCCCCCTTTTTTAAGGGGGGCTGGGGGGGATCTAAATCTTGCGGAAAACTTTGAAAACACGCCCTAATTAGTTTCCATATTAGTTTCCATCCCTACCGCTATGGCATAGGGGGTTTCCACTGGGGAGCTGATCCAAGCATCCTTACCCATCATCTAAACTATTCCGGATTAACTATTCCGGAGCAGTTTCAGCCGTTTCCTGAGTTGCCGGTGCTTCAGTTGCTGCTGCTTCAGGGGCAGTTTCTGCTGAGACTGGTGTTTCCTCTGCTTTGGACACCGAGGCGAGCACAGAACCATTCATACTAATAGCATCAATCATCAGACGGGTTTTTTCCTGTCTGTGTCCCCGCTTCTTACGGGTTTTCTTCTTGGGCTGCATTTTGTAGACGATGATTTTGCGATCGCGAAAGTGTCGCATCACCGTTCCTTGTACGGTTGCTCCTTCAACTAAGGGCTGACCGATGCTGATTTCACCATCATGATTAACGAACAGGACTTTGTCGATGGTGACATTTTGCTCTGGTTCAACGTGCAGTAATTCGATGTCGTAAAAGCGACCCGGTTCGACTCGCAGTTGCTTGCCACCAGTTTCGATAATTGCGTAGGTCATGGATTTGTTTTTCTAGAGTTGCCGTACAGGTAGCTGGTTAGTGTTTGTTCCGATGGATAGGATTTCTTGCTTGTGCCAGCTTTTGTTATGCCTTCACCTGATCCGAGCAGGAATCGACACGTAATCTATTATTATCTTTGATTAGTTAGTCTTTGTCAAGACCATAACCGTGAATCTTGACAGCAAATCTAGCACTAGGGTAACCTTACTACTGATTAGATTTGGTGTCCAGTTTTTGGTAAGTCCTGGTAAATTTGTAAAGAAGTATTGCTAAAAGACGTTGACACTAGATCCTATTTTTTTGAATTTCCCCACTCTAGCTCTAGCAGCAAACAACTCGGTTCTAACTAACCTCATCGCTATTGTTAACCAAATCTTAAATGGCATATCCAATGTACTCTTCTTTAGCATCAGTGGTATGCCACTGATTGTCTTGTGGCTAGTCTGTGGTAGCCTATTCTTCACCTTCCGGATGAACTTCATCAACATCTGGGGATTTCGACACGCCATTGACATAGCCTTAGGCAAATACGAGCAACCCAACCAAAACGGTGAAATCTCTTCCTTTCAAGCTCTATCAACTGCCCTATCCGCTGGTGTTGGACTCGGTAGCATTGGCGGTGTTGCTTTTGCCATCAGTATCGGAGGACCAGGAGCTGCGTTATGGATGACCCTTGCCGGGTTATTGGCCATGAGCAGTAAATTTGTAGAATGTACCCTGGCTCAAAAATATCGAGTGGTCAGACCAGACGGAACCATAGCTGGTGGTCCAATGTATTACCTCTCGGCTGGTTTAGCGGAAATGGGATATCAAAAACTCGGCAAAATTGTGAGCCTCGTATTCTGCATCTTTGCCATTGCTGGGTCATTTGGTGGTTCAAGCATGTTTCAAGCTAACCAATCCTTTGAAGTAATGGCCAGCGTAGTCCCCTGGCTGATTAATCGAGGCTGGGTTTATGGCTTAATTATGGTTGGCCTAGTGACATTGGTGATTATTGGTGGCATTCAACGTATTGGCTTAGTGGCTGGTACCATCGTACCCGTCATGTGTGGGATCTACATTTTGACATCCCTCTGGATTCTGATTGTCAATTTTTCCAGCATCCCATCTGCAATCGAAACTATTGTGACAGAAGCCTTGTCTCCCCAAGCCGTTGAGGGAGGTTTGATTGGGGTGTTAGTACAGGGATTAAGGCGTTCAACCTTTACTAATGAGGCAGGTATTGGTACATCTGCCATTGCTCACGCCGCTGCCAGGACTGAGGAACCAGTGCGGGAAGGCATTATAGCCCTACTCGAACCTTTTATTGTTACTGTGGTCATCTGCAATATGACTTCTTTAGTAATAGTCATCACTGGAGTATACAAAAATTCTGAGTTTGCTGAGTTCGGTGGTGCCGAAATGACCGCCGCTGCTTTTGGTAGTGTCATTAGTTGGTTTCCCATCCTCCTTGCCATATCTGTGTTCTTTTTTGCTTTCTCTACCATGATTTCATGGAGTTACTATGGTGAAATCTGTTGGGATTATTTGTTTGGTTCGAGAACTTTGATTGTCTACAAAATATTATTTTTGATCACCATCTTTATTGGAGCTGTGGCTAACCCAGAAGCAGTCATTAATTTCAGTGATAGTATGCTTCATGCTATGGGTTTACCTAATCTTTTCGGTGCCTATTTCCTCTGTAGCAAAGTAGCCACTGAACTTAAAGACTATATGGATCGCTTGAATTCTGGGAAAATAGTTCCCGTAACTCAATCTTCTTAGAAGATTAGTATTTATAATATTTTTAAAGAAGCCATAGGAGTCAATAATCTATGAGCTTATTTGCCACCGACCGTGTACTTGTACCCATTGATTTTTCTGAAACCTCCTTTGAGGCTTTAGAAAAAACAATAGACTTTGTCAAGGATGCATCTCATATATACGTTATCCATGTTCTCCCCCCTCTCAACCCTGCTGAACCGGGAGTGATGTGGCGTACAGTAGATAGCCAGACTCGTAAATCCCATGTGGAAAAGGTACTTTCTGACAGATTCAAGGAACCTCAATACGAAGGAATCCATGTCAACATCAGCATTGGCAATCCTGCCTCAAACATCATCGACTACGCCAGGGAACAAGCCATTGATCTGATTGTGATCCCATCTCATGGCTACACCGGTCTGAAACGATTTGTTTTGGGGTCAGTAGCTGAGCGAGTCGTTCGATTTGCCCACTGTCCAGTGCTTGTGCTGCGACGGGAAGTCTGACAGTGATTAAATTTTTTTAATTTGGTTTGGGTCATTCTGGGGAAAATATAGTAAATGAATTTAATACCAAGTTGCGGTCCAACCTAAAACTTTCTGTTCTCCCAATCTCCCAATCTCCCAATCTCCCAATCTCCCAATCTCCCTATCCAAGCAATCTACTATCTTTGAATGCAACTGAATGCAACTCGGTATAATATCTGTCTTAATATGTTTCTATCTTGAAAACTCTACCTTTGAATCATAATGAAGTGCTATCTTGCAGCTGCCATTCAAATGACTAGCTCCCCTGACCTAGAACAAAACCTAGTCCAGGCAGAAGAACTGATCGACCTAGCCGTGCGTCGTGGTGCTGAGCTGATCAGTTTACCGGAAAACTTTTCTTTTCTTGGTACAGAGGAAGACAAAATTACCCATGCTGATGCGATCGCAGAGCGAAGTGAACAATTCCTCAAAACTATGGCGCAACGGTTTCAGGTCACGATCCTTGGTGGTGGCTTTCCGGTACCAGTGGGTAGTAGTAAAGTCTACAATACTGCCCTACTCATCGGTTCGAGTGGCAATGAACTAGCTCGTTACCATAAAGCTCATCTATTTGATGTTAACCTCCCTGATGGGAATACCTATCGAGAATCAGAGACAGTTAAAGCTGGAACTGAACTACCCAAGGTCTACCCGTCCCCAGAATTCGGCAATTTGGGACTGTCTGTGTGTTATGATGTCAGATTTTCGGAACTCTACCGACACTTATCCCAGAATGGAGCGGATGTATTGTTTGTGCCTGCTGCCTTTACCGCCTACACTGGCAAAGACCATTGGCAAGTTCTGCTCCAAGCTAGAGCCATCGAAAACACCTGCTATGTGATTGCCCCAGCCCAAACTGGTCGTCACTATGCCATGCGCTACACCCATGGTCATGCAATGATAGTAGACCCTTGGGGGGTAATCTTGGCAGATGCTGGAGACACACCAGGAGTTGCGATCGCAGAAATTGACCCAAACCGTCTCCAACAAGTGCGCCAACAGATGCCTTGTCTAGAACACAGAGTCTTTGCTTGATTAGTTCTTAGTTATTAGTTATCAGTCTTAATTAACCTGAGTTCTGGATCAAGTTGATAATGTCGAACTCAGGTAATAACTACAAAATAACTACTAATGACTAGCAACAGCCACAGCAGATTGAGGCCAACGCCCTACGGCTTCACCAATGACCGCCAATTCTTTCACCAACTCATCAAACCGATTCGGTGTCAAGGATTGTGGTCCATCAGACAGGGCTTTAGCGGGGTTGGGGTGAACTTCGATCATCAACGAGTCAGTTCCAGCTGCGATCGCAGCTTTTGCCATAGCTGGAACATATTCAGACTTCCCTGTACCGTGACTGGGGTCAATCATAATCGGCAAGTGAGTTAGGAGTCGTAAGACTGGCAGTACTGAAAGATCTAGGGTATTCCGGCTGTATTTACGGTCAAAAGTCCGAATTCCCCGTTCACAAAGAATCACATTAGAATTGCCCGCTGCTAGGATATATTCAGCAGCCATCAACCACTCATCAATAGTTGCTGACATGCCCCGCTTCAGGAGTACTGGCTTATCTTGAGCTCCGACTTTTTTCAGTAGAGCGAAATTCTGCATATTACGGGCACCCACTTGCACAACATCTGCTACCCTAGCGATTTTATCCACATCAGCGGTGTCCATCACTTCAGTAATGATGCCCAACCCAGTTTCTTCCCGTGCCTTGGCTAGCAAATCCAAGGCACTTTCCCCATGACCCTGGAAGGAATAGGGGGATGTCCGGGGTTTGTAGGCACCTCCCCGCAAGAACTTAGCTCCTGATGCCTTAACCCTGCGTGCTGTTTCGACGATCATCTCCTCGTTTTCTACGGAGCACGGACCAGCAACAATCACCAAGGGATGGTTTTCACCGAAGACCACTGGCCCATTCGGCGTTGGCACTAGTACCTCACTGGCTTCCCCATGACGATACTCACGGCTAGCTCGTTTAAACGGTTGCTCTACCCGCAGTACCTGTTCTATCCACGGACTAATTTCCTGAATTTGTAGGGGGTCTAAAGAAGCGGTGTCACCGACCAGACCCAACACGACTTTATGCTTACCAACAATTTTTTCTGGAGTCAGCCCCCATTGACTAAGTTCCTGGCTAAGGCGAGTCACCTCGACTTCTGGAGAGCCTACCTTCATGACTACTATCATAAAAAAAATCCTCGTGAGTTTATAAACCCCGCGTCTAATGACCGGGGATGAAAAACGAGCCGACTAAGAGCCGATTAATTGGTTGTACATGTAAACAAAGATAATTCTAAGGCTGAAACCCAAGATTTCCCTTAGAGTGTGTCATACAACTAGATTCTTAACAGCTTAGGGACTTTAGCCCCAGTCTGGGAATGTGGGTGGTAGATGGTCGAGTTACTCCCTTTTACTCCCTTTGCTGTTGACAGAGTGCTTTATTATTCTATAGAACAATTTCTGGCTCTATATATGCCTTTTTGACTTATATTAATATTTCCGATCAACCCGATTGCTTTAATTTTGAGTAGCCATCTTATGACAAAGGGAGCGATCGCTCTTTTCTACCTCGTGGTTAGTTCTCAAATAATCACCGGCCCACTCACAACCAAGCTTCAGTAGAGTATCTAGATCTGAACTAAATGTTTGATTTTTAAGGTTCCAGAGTTTCACTGCCCCATCAACACTAGCCGAAGCAAGAATCCTACCATCTGGACTAAAACTTACAGACATCACCCGATCTCGGTGTCCTTCCAGGGTAGTGAGCAACTGACCATCCCGACTCCAGAGTTTGATAGTAGCATCAGCGCTACCGGTGGCTATCACTTGACCATTGGGATGGAAGGTGACGTCGGAAACCCTAGCTGTATGACCCTCTAGAGTTTTTAACAGAGTGCCGTCTTTTTTCCAGAGTTTGATAGTAGCATCAGCGCTACCGGTGGCTATCATTTCACCATCTGGGCTGAAGCTGACGTTCCATATCCAATCACTATGTCCTTCCAGGGTATGGAGTAACTTGCCCTCCCGACTCCAAAGGTTTACAGTTTTGTCTTTGCTGGAGGAGGCAATCATTTCGCCATCTGGACTAAAACTTACCCCATACAGAGGTTCCAGATGACCCTCAAGGGTATGGAGTAACTTGCCGTTACGACTCCAAAGTTTGACAGTGCGATCGCCACTTGCGGTAGCCAGTATCTGGCCATCTGGACTGAAGCTTAGATCTCTGATGTAGTGCTTATGCCCTTCAAGGGTGTTGAGTAAAGTGCCATCTAGGCTCCAAAGTTGGACAACTCTGGCTTTACTAGAGCTAACCGTGGCAAGTATTTTACCGTCTGGACTAAAACTGACACCGTTTACTCCATCACCATGTTTAAGAGTCTTGAACAAGGTACCATCCAGCTTCCAGAGCTTGACAGTTCCATCCCAACTAGCCGAAGCAAGGGTTTGACCATCTGGACTAAAATTAACGTCCATAGCCCGATTACTATGACCTTCAAGGCTTTGGGGAAACATACCAACTAGGCTCCAGAGTCGGACTGTATAGTCCCAGCTCCCTGTAGCGATTATCTCACCATCTGGACTAAAGCTCACGCCTTTGACCCTGGCAGTGTGTCCGTTGAAAGTTTTCAGTAAAGCTCCATCTATGGTCCAAAGTTTGACATTTTCATCGTCACCATCGCTGACCGTAACTATAGTCTGACTATTGGGGCTAAAACTTACACCATTGACATGTCCGTTATGTCCTTCAAGGGTTTTGACAAAAGTGCCATCCCGCTGCCAAATGATAGCGGTATTGTCATCACTCCCTGATGCAATCAGCTTGCCATCAGGACTAAAACTGACATCTCGAACTCTGTCTCCGTGCTGGTAAAAGGTTTGGATTACAGTTCCCTCCAGACTCAACAGTTTAACAGTTCTGTCTTCATTGGCGGTGGCTAGTATCTTACCATCTGGACTGAAGCTCACACCCCAGACTTGATTCTCTTCGAGACGATCGCTTTTCACTGGGATATCTCGTAGCAAGACACCATCTTGGCTCCAGAGTTTGACGGTACCATCTCTGCTAGCTGTGGCCAGGGTTTGACCATCGGGACTAAAACTGACATCAAGAACCCAATTGTTATGCCCTTCCAGGGTTTTGAGCAGTTTTCCTTTCACTTTCACACAGCGCTCATCTTCAAAAGCAGCACATTCAATCTGCCAAAGCTTTACTGTTTTGTCAGAACTAGCTGTAGCAATCAGCTTACCGTCAGGACTAAAACTAATACTATTGACCCAATGGCGATGTTCTTCGAGAGTTGCTACGAGTTGACCGTCTGGATGCCAAAGCTTTACTGTTTTGTCAGCACTGGCTGTGGCAATAAGCTTACCATCTGGACTAAAACTGACAGCTTCTACTTTGTCACTATGCCCACTGAAACGATTTTGCTCTCTGACTCCATAAACTAATTGGGGTAAAGTACTCGCAACTTTTGTCTGGATATTCTTTTTGGCAAGACCCCACCCTTGCAATTTTGTAAGTTCTCTCGACGCTCGTATACCTTCGACAAGGGCATTAAGGCGCTGATTTAAGGCAAACTGGGATTCTGACAAGGCTATTTGAGCACCAATTTTTTGATTAGCCTCACTAATTGCTGACACCCCAGCCCAGATTGCTAGAACTGAAACAATCACAGAGAAGCTAGTAAGTCCAACAATAATGTGCTTTCTTCTACGATTGCGGGCTTTGATGCTGTGGTTGATGAACTCTTGCTCATCTGGGTTTATTTCCTGCGATCGCTTCTTTAACCAATCTTCAGCCTCCGCCAAAGGCAGACCTCGCAGCAGAAAATCTTCACCTTGGCTGTGAAGATCTGCACTTTTCGTTTTTTGTTCCCATTCCGCCATCGAGCGTCGCAGCTTCTCCTGCCAAATGCGGAAATCTTGATCTAATTCCACCCAAGTTTCTAGGGTAGACCATCCCTTAATCAGTGCTTCATGGACAATCTCAACGGTTTCTTCTAAAAATAGATTGCCCTTGCGATCGCAAGACTGGTGGCTACTGGTAATTACCAAGCGCTGATCAGCTAGTTTTCTAATCAAATCCCAGTTTTGCTCTCCTACCTCCTTACGGGTTGCTATGCGTCGAGTATAGTTAGTTGGATCTACCAGTTGGATAAAGATTTTCCGTACTCGTTCTTGATCTTGGCTATGGAGTTTCTGATAAACTTGGTCTGCATATTGAGCTAAAGCCCCTTGCACTCTTCCAATGTCTTGGTAGGCAGCATCAGTTAGCTGAGCATCCTTCATTTTGTCCCATAGCTGAGTAAGAGCAAACTGTAATAAAGGTAATTGCCCAGGCTGTGCGTTCACATCATCCAGAATACGTTGGGTTAGCCCTTCTTCAATCCTTACTCCCAGTTTTTCTGCTGGCTTAGTGATCGCCTCTTCTAGTTCCTGACGGTTCATCGGACCGAGCATCTGGTCAGCATCAGCGATGACATCAGCAAAGGAGCGATCAGACAGAGCATGTCCAAGAAAATCCGCTCGCAGGGTGAGTACAAACGTAAACTTTTGTGCGTAAGGTTTTAATGCCTTAACCACCTCCAGCAATTGCTCCAAAAAGCACTGGCACTCCTTTTCCTCACAGAGTGTGTATAATTCCTCAAACTGGTCTATTACCAACAGCAAAGGGGTATCAGGTTTTTCCAACACAATCGCTTCAAGTTTTTTCCTTAAAGCACCATCTTCCCGTTGCCAAGTAGCAGCTAGGTTAGCAATTTTTTGGTCTCTTGTTGTTGGATCAATCTGTAGCTGAGGTTCCAGATGGGAAATCAGTGCCGATGCCAAAGCCGAAAAAGGAGTGTACCCTGGACGGAAGGACAAAATCTGCCACTTACCGTTTTGTTTGAGCTTGGGGATAAGACCAGCATGGACTACTGAAGATTTGCCGCTACCAGAAGGTGCAATCACAGTAACCAAAGAATCTTGGTATACTGCCTCCACTAGCTTTTTTGTGAAAGCCTCTCGACCAAAGAAAAACTCGGCGTTATCCTCCCTGAAAGCCAACAAACCCCGATAAGGGCAAACATCTGTGGGGCGACGCCCCAAATCCTGCCACAGTGGAGGCACCTCTGCCGGATTCTGGACAATAACGGGCAACCAGCTGGCACAGGGATAGTCTTGTTCTAATGCTTCTAGCTTGTGCCTAGCTTTTCGCACAGCTGTGTATAAAGACTCGTTTTTGGTAAAGGTTTCCAGAAAATACTGGAGAAATTGAGGCGCTACCTTGTCTGGTATGGCCTCCCGCATCACAATAATTTGCGGCAGATATAAATCTTGTCCTGCCAACTGATTGGCGATACCCAAACCATCACAGCAGTTGAAAATAGCTAGCCGTAATCCTTTTCCAATTGCTTCGCCGAGGGCATCCTTTAAGTCTGAGATTGTTACCCTTAGATTTTGGTTAAGCTCTATTCTACCTTCCTGACCATCTTGCTGGCTTTCACCATGGCCTGAAAAGAAGACAATGTCCCATCCCTTTTCTGATTTCAGCTGACTCTTCAAAGTATCAAGATCCGGTTCTTCTAGGAGCTTAATTTCTTCATCCCCCACTAACTCTTCCAGGGCTTGCCGACTATATTTTTGATCAATATTACTCCCAAAGACAGCCAGAATTCTAATTTTTTATTTAGAGGTTGGTGAAAGAGGTGGCTTGGAAATGCGCTGAAATTCCGGAGCAGTTAAAGCAATTTCCACTGGAATGTGATTCACATTATCGGGGAGTAAATTACACAAATGCCATGGCAATTTGCGTAACTCAAAGTTTTTAGTTTCCAGCAGTATTTGAATGTTATCATCTGGGGATAAGTGTTTGGATAAAACGGTCTTGACAGGTAAAAAATCATGACCATCTGACCAACTAGTCAAGCTTGTTGACAACTGTTTAGCTTGTTGATGACAATTTTCAAATCCTTGCTCCATTTCACTAAAGTTGGTCAATTGTCCAGATTCTTTACGCCTGATGCGAAAAGCTAAGAATGCTGCTAAATTCCGATAGCGACCCTGCCATTCTTGATACTTGCTATAAATCTTGGTAGCTTGCAGTAGTTTACCTTGAACTCCTGCTAGTAGGGTGTAATAATAAAGACCCGTTTTACTTTCATAAATTTTGACATTAACAATCAAGTCTTTTTCGGCTGTTTCTTTAATTTCTAGTAAAACTTGCTTATTCATATCAGCCCTTTTAAATCACGAATTTTTCCTGATAAATAGTATTTCCGAGAGCGATTTTGATAGAGAACTCTTCTCCAGACTCACCCAAAAACTCATATTGGATAAATTTATCAGTCTCTTGAGCGGTAACTTCTTCAAAAACTTCCCCAAGTTCATCAAGGACTATTAGCTTGAGTTCATTCGGCAAATAGGTCTGCTCCTTATTGGGATAAACTTGAATTTTAATACTCAGTTCGGATTGTTCATCTTCCTTAATAGAAGCGAGTAAAATCACATCTTGACTCACCAAGTCAATTCCCAAATTGATTAGCTTTCCCCTTTTAATCTCAATTGGCATAAAACCATAGACTAGTTGGGGATTCAGCTCCTCAACCGTCAACCAACCGGCTTCAAAAGTTTCTTGCAGCCATTGGCTTAAGTTAACTATTTTTTTGCTAGTTATATACTCTGGAAATTCTGTAAGAGAGCGCAATTTACTAACAGGTAAATTTCCCTTATTCTCAGCTACTGAGGGAGCAAATCCCAGAATTGTTGCTTGTGTAAGGGATTCGTTGAGATGCACAACAAGATAGCAAATTCGGTCTTCCCAAACGTCTGCTGGAACATGGCAAAACTCTGCTTCCGACAACAGGGCACGACACTCTAACTTGCCATGGTTTTTGACCTCTAAATCTGCCACATCTGTAAAAGCTTGCATCACTGGATCGTAACTATCACTTTGATTTAAATTCGTTTCCCATCCCAAGCATCCCAGGTAAAAATTTACTGCATGTACTGCTAGAGTGTTATGATAAACTTGTTTAGCTTTCTGCAAAGTAAGTTGCCTTTTACAGAATTGTTTAGCTATTATATGGGCTTCCCCAGATAGCGGTACTGTAAACGTTAATGATTCAGTTAGGTTACTCATGTTCATAATTGACATCTGTTTAATTGCTTCAAGCTACTCTTCTATATATTGCTGTAGATAAGGCTTGAATTTACGCAATCTTCTGTTATAAAAACTTGACATAGTTTGGATCGAATCAATTTGAAATCTAATCGCTAGTTCTTCCCAGGATTTGTCTTCCCAAATTTTAGCCAGAGCTAACACTTTAAAGTTGACATCTGGTCGTCCTCTGATATGCTCTTTAGTGAACATGTGATCAGGATCTTCTTCAATTAATTGTCGCAGTTCCTGAGATTGAGATATTGTCTCATCATTTCGCCAAAACGTTTCTATAATATCTGGACTAGTTACAAAAGTTAACTGCTGACTATCCTCTGAATGATTGTTGCTGTGTTTGGGTAAGTGTGTAATCCCTTGCCTTATATATTTGTTGTAAACTTCAATCCATTTACTATTCAGCAGAAAGTTCACCCATGCCATCACATCCCGATTCGGATGGTAATTATCCATCTTTTTACAAATTTCCATCAGAGTCTTCTGGAGTGCCTCATTACGAACATAATTGTAAACATCAGGCGGGAGCGAGGCTCCGTAAGGATGACCGAATCGATTGGCCATGTGGATAGCTTCCATCAAAAGGCTTAAAGCTACCTTCCGTTCATTGCTTCCGACTACTGCTTGTTTAGCTTCCAGAGCTATACTATTGAGTAAAGGATCCCTCAGTATTTTTTTCAGAGCCTGATCACGTAAAGAATTTGCCCATTCCCTGATGCTTGTCCGTTGCCAATTGTCATGGTCAAGCTCCTGATGGACATCCTGCAAAAGTTGCTCTTCTAGAGCCTGAGAAATTTGTTGAACAATAGGTAAACTACGTACTGCCGGGCGACGGAGGTTGTGGGGAAGCTCCATGATAATAGCAACTATCTGATTAACAAGATGCTTCCATTCGTTATTCTGTTCCCTATTCTGTGGCGGATGCTTTTGAGCTTCGAGCACCAGCCGTTGAAGTTGAGAGTTAAAATCATCTCGTGGTGACATGTTGAGTGACATCCCAATATTTTTTTAGCCTTTTCAAGAGAATTTAGTAATTTGCTTTTGTCCTTATTGGTAGATTGACACCCTGAAGGGATTTGGTCGATCAACAATCGCCAGTACTCCCAGCTCATCATGGGGGAGTAATAAACTATCCCTACTTGTATTCAGGCACCAGGGCTGAAATTATACGCAAAACTCGGCAAATTTTATAAAACTTTACAATCAATTTCCTTTGACCGCATTTTTTGATCCGTTAGGGCTATAGGATTTTTATTTGAGATGTAAACATAAGACTTATGGAAAAAGGGAAGATGAACAGGGCACAGGTCAGAATAGGAAAGAAATATGAAGAGTTTTTGATGTTATGAACAAGCGATGCAGCGCGGTCTTGGGGGTTTCCCCCATGAGCGACTGCATCAAGACACAGCAAGATTGTTCATCACCTATTTGTAAATCCTATAGCCCTAGGGTGTAGTAGCTAGGCATAATTTCACGTTGTAAAGACCAATCGGTGTCCGTAACTCTCACCAGCATTTGCCTTTGAGCTTGTGATCTGGATCCAATGCTCTGTTCTATCTTGTTCTCTCTCGACTCATTACTCTTTTATTTATCAATCAGTTGAGGTACTTTGCTGATTTATTTTATAATATAAAAGTTATTAATGATAATTTATACAGTATCAAATGTTATTAATAAATGTACCTATCTAGATTAGTAAAAAAATAAATTTAAAAAAAATATTGAGACTTCGCGTAAAAAAGTATCCCTGCTTCCACAAGTAATGGTAAGAGCTTATGTCAACTTTTGAACAAGAAATTCATTCTCATGAAAAACCAAATTGTTCGTCAGTTTTCCGCTACCATTGCGGCAACAGTTATTGTATTTACGAGTGGTGTCCGCACAGCTTTTGGACAACAAACACGTGCTTCTAGTCGGTCTATGTATGAGGCTGGGCTGAATATGAGAGCTCGCTTAAAATCAGAAGGGTATGATCTAATTAGCCTGAAGGATGTCCCATATTATCACCGCTTTATGCGCGGTTACACAACGCAAACCGTTTATGTAGACATTCCAAAAACAGGTCGATATATCCTGTTAGTCGGGGGCGATAATGATACACAAGACTTAGATATTAAGCTCCATGGTATTGGATCTGATTTAAGTCGCGCTAATACAGGGTTTATCGTGTTTAATGTCTATAAACCAGGTCGCTTATACTATGATATCAAAATGCTTGGCTGCAAAGCTCCAAACTGCGGCATTTTTGCAGTTCTTCTAAGCACAAAATAATGGTATATCCTTGCATTTGCGCATCTATATAGCGGTTGAAATTAGGTGAGGTATATGTTTTTAGGGGGCTTCAGATCAGGGAGTTGAGGCCATAGGCCAAGCTACGCGAACGGAGCAGTGAAGCCAAAAGAGGTAAGAGGTAATAAGGAAAAAAGCCTATGTACCTCATTAAAATAAAAACCGCTATATAACCTTTTCCAGCAAAAATTGACATAGGATTGATTACCTCAAAAAAAATTCCTGAAACTTCGCGTAAAACACACAGTTTCTTACACAAATAAAGGTAAGGGTAGCTGAACCACTCAGCTTTTATCAGAAGTCTCACCAAGGAATTTAATCAATGATCAGAGCTGCGCGTTTGACTAAGTGTTTCTTGCTTTTTGTAGTATCCACTGCTATCATCACCCCTATGGCTTTAGGTTTGGGTGACCTGTTGAATCCTCCTGGAATATTAGAAAAAATTGAGAAGCAGGATAAATTCACGATCAAGTTTGGGTTAAGAGGTGATTCTTCTCCGATTAGTCATAGAAAATGGGATAAATATGAAGGGTATTGTCCTGATTTTGCAGAATTAATACGGTCTCAAATTAAAGAAAATTTACCTAATAAAACAATTAATATTGAATTCCATGAAACCAGCCTGAAAACTCGCTTCCGGAAAGTTGCTAAAAATACTATCCATCTTGAATGTGGACCTAATACTATAGGAAATAACCATAAAGGAACTCAGTTTTCTATTCCTTTTATGAGCACATCAGTGAGTATAATGACTCAAAAAGGAAGAAGGTTTGACTCAAATAATGAAACAATTGGAGTTCTTAAATCTTCCAGTACTAAAAATTCTATCAAACAACACTTCACTGGTTTAAAAACAAATCAAATCCAAGAGTATGGTAGTAGGGCAGAAGCCATAAATGCTCTTAATCACCAAGAAATAGATGCATTTGTAAGTGACCAAATTATTCTAGTTGGGGCACTCAAAATTCTGGGATTTGATCCAGAAAATTATGAATTCCAAGAACTCAACCCTGGAAATGAAAAATATGGAATGATTATTTCATCAAAAGAAACAGAATGGTTGGTTTTTATCAATCAACTTATCAAAATCAAAGATCTAGAAGATCAATCTCAGCTTTAACCACGGAATAATCAGGTAGATTAATTATCCACTATTGGAAAATTAATGAATTGTTTACAGCAAGTTTCGCCACCCTAGCCCCCCAACTTTGGCAGAGGGGGATTTAGGGAGCTTGCAGCTCTCGGTCGTGAGGTCAATTTATCTAAAAACGGCTGTAAAACAGAGTATATAACTATGAATACAATTATGAATACAATAATACATGATGGGTTACAAGAAGAAGCCAAGCAAATTCTCAGTATGCTTGAGAATATCAATACACCCTTAGGAGGACTAGATTATTTTACAGTTGGTGATCACTTCCGCTCAAGTATTCTGAAACTGAAAAAGGAAATCCTAAAAACCAGCTCCCAACCAAAACCCCTAGAAAAATTGGTCATAGGAGATTATGGAGCTGGAAAAACCCACTTCATTTCCTATCTACATTGGTTACTTCTGCGTGATGCTCCTCCTGGATCCATCGTCAGCCGTGTTGATTTAAGCCGAATCTTGGACAAGCATGAATTTGAATTCCGAGTTATTCAGGGCATGAAATTAGTAGACCAGAGTAATGGTCATCGTGAAATTGTTAACCATTATCCAGAAGTGCTCAGGTCTGCTTATGAGTCAGTACGGGATCGATTCATGACTCAAGACGGAAAGTCCCGAGAGGAGATCGAAAAATTCTATGCCAACCTGATTCTATTACTTTTGGGAGCAGTTGGCTCTCCAGTTTCTTTAAAAGATTTATTGGAAGTTTTCCGAGACAGACCGTTTTTTAAACAACTTCTACGGGAATTTTCCGGTCAAACTCAGCAAGCCTTGTATGAGAGAGCTATCCAGGAATCTAGTCAAGAAGATACCAAATTTGTCCAGAACTATCTCAAGATTATCAAGAAGCCTGAGGTTGCAGTTACCGACTTTGAGCCCTCAGCCAAACAACTTTCTAAGGAGGGTAAACTCACAGATGTTATCTTCAGAATTCTCAAATATAGTGGTATTAATTTAGTTGTTGTACTGGTTGATGAATTAGAAAGTTTGGTTAGAAAACTGGGACGAGACCAGGCTATGACCTGTTTAGAAACAATCCGTAATTTTCACTCTTCTTTGAATCGAATTGGTGCCGAAAATGGATATCCCTCCATGGCCTTTGTTGTTACCTGTACTCCTAACTTCTTCGATGAGCTTCAAACTCTTAACACTCCACTTTATCAAAGATGGCTAAATCGAACAGGTAACAAGCATATTGTGCTTCAATCCTTTTCTTTTGCCGACATCGACAACCTAATTTTCAAGCTACGAGAATTGTTTTATCTAGCAGGATATCACCTACGCCCGGCTCAGTGTGCATCCAGTGGCTTCAAACATGAAGTGATTGAATTGCGTCAACAGTGGCTGGATTATCAACAAAACCAAAGTAAGCCTCAAACCACCAGAGATTTGATGATATTTTTGATTGATAAAATTCGCAAAACTTGGATCGAGCCACTTTGAAGTGCCTGAGGGGGTGACAACAAGACGGCTTGTCACCCCAGCACCCACTAACGCTGCTAACTTTCTAAGGCTGTTCACCTTATCCCCAAACTGATACCATAGGATCCTCAAAGGATTAACTCTTTGTCTTAGCAGCACGCCATGCTGATGTCAATCTGCCTAGGTTAGTGGTGAACTCTTGCCAACCAAAAAAGGTTCCTGGTATATCTTCCTCCCACGAAGCAGAAAGAACACCATAGCTCAACCCCAACACACCTAGACCAAAGCATCCCATACTCACCATAATCACTGCCACATGGGGTAACTCTACCCCAACCTGTGTGATCAATAAATAGCTCACCACAAATGTAGCTATCCCTAAGAAACTAGGAATACCACACATTAGACCCATCCGACGCACCATCCGTTTACTGACCACATCGGGGATTGCCATTGAGTCCTTTGAGGCTGCCCTTGGCAAATCTTGCTTCTTATCTTGTTTCTTATCTTGCTTGACAGTAGTTTGACTGGGTTTTTCCTTTGGAGTAGTTTGGGGATTTGTTGATGAATTTTGGGCTTTAGGGTTCTTTTTGCGCTTTTGACGTGGTTCAAAAGGCAATCGCTCCCGTGACGGTTCAGTAGACATACACTCTTTTCAACTAGGGTCCGTTCAACTAGGGTCTAACCCCGAATACCTAAGCGCTCAATCAAGTTTTTATACCGTTGTTGATCGTCTTGACGAATATAGCTAAGTAAGCGCTTGCGGCGACCGATCATCTTTAATAATCCCCGTCTAGACGAGTAATCTTTTTTGTGGCTTTGTAGATGGAGACTTAATGTATTGATACGCTCAGTCAGGATAGCCACTTGCACCTCTGCCGAACCAGTGTCAGTTTCATGAACCTGGTAGCCATTAATAATTTCAGTTTTACGTTCTTGAGTTAGACTCATCGATAAAGTTTAATTAGTATAAGTCAACAGTTTTCTATTCTATCACCATCAAGAAGTGATTCAATTCCCCGAGGCTGGGGGATTTTGATTATTAGCTGAGCGCCGCCTATCTAACCACTGTTGTAGGATAATAGCAGCAGCGTGACGGTCAATCAGTCCTTTATTGTGGGTAAGCGATCGCTTACTCGCCTTGAGTCGCGATTCAGCCTCCCAAGAGGTAAGCCGTTCATCGATATACTCTACCGGCAGCTGGAGTGCTGCTGCTAA
Source organism: Moorena sp. SIO3I6 (assembly GCF_010672095.1). Lineage (NCBI taxonomy): Bacteria > Bacillati > Cyanobacteriota > Cyanophyceae > Coleofasciculales > Coleofasciculaceae > Moorena > Moorena sp. SIO3I6. Next base: position 32,593 of record NZ_JAAHHU010000063.1, read on the forward strand.
TCGCCTAGCCAATTTTTGCACCTTTCGTGCCTGGAAACCCAGGGTTCCATCCATCGAATAAGGTAAACCTACCACCAGTACCTGCACTTCTCTGGTTTCAACTAAATCTCGCAGTTGGTCAACATCCCGTTGAAAGGAGGTACGTTCAATGGTAGTTAAACCAGTAGCAATCAAACCCGTCCCATCACAACCCGCCACACCAATACGTTTGCTTCCCAAATCCAATCCCAGTGCTGAAATTCTTTCCATAACTTAAGCTCCTATGCTATCCATTTTTAGTCAAAGAGCGAATTTGGGGAATGGCACATTAGGTATGGGGCATCTGTAAATTAGCTTTTATAACCCAAGTGGGGATAACTAACTACTTCTGCGGTGAAGATTTAACTGACACCCTCTCCTCTTGAGAGACTACACTGGAGGACTGGGAAACCCCAATGGAGACCTTTTTTACCTTAGCACGGTGTTTCTTCGATGGGGATTGTGACCAGGATATGCGGCTGGGGATTGGAGTTCGAGCTGGCTGTAGCCCCTGAAGCACATCAGATAACTCAAAAGTAACAGACTTGGTTTCCCGCAACTTATGCCAGACGGAACGGGACATCAGCAGAGTATGCTCAATCCGTTCTGCTCCCAGCTGAGCTAGATACTCTTCCTGCTCAGCTTGATAGTCAGCCGTTGCCAGATTTAGGGATTGGGAAGGCAGTTTTTGAGCAATCCTTGCTATCTGAGACAGTAACTCTGGATATAGGTAATTGTAGGCTGGATGAACTGTTAACTCAGCTGAGTTGGTACGGTTACCATCACGGCACAGTCGCAGCCGAAAATAGCCAACGGCGACTTTACGCTGTGGTTCAAATACATAGGCACTGATTACTTCAGTATGATTTAGCCACTGCCACAGTGAATCAATGATTTTCCGTGACATACTGGTTTGAAAATCCTGAATATGGCGGTCAAAAACCTTACGCACTATTGGTGGCATTGATGCCGTATCCAGCTGATAGAGCAACTGAGCATCTGCGTTACTGACAGGCAACAGGTTCGGCAAATCTGGTTCACGAACCGCCAATTTTTCCAGCAGTTTTGGCTCAATCGCCCAATAGGTCATCTGAGCTAGGGGCTGGAATCCGTTTTGCCGATACAGAGCCAGTGAACTTTTATGATTGATATTGACTTCCAATAACCAAGTTCGCGCTTGCCAAATTTTTTCAAAGCAATAGCGCAACAGAGCCGAGCCAATGTCTCTAGTTGCCAGGGTGTTACTTACTAGAGGAGTGTTGGCATCAACTAACACCTGCTCCACCCGCCAAGTACTACGGGTGTGATTAAATGGGGAAATTTTGATCAGTCCGCGCAGCTGTTGGAGTTGCTCAGCCACATAGATACAAAAACTGTACTGGTAGGGGTTGGGAAACCAACTCAAAAACTTCAGCAACCAATACCAGCGTCTAACTTGCTTAAGTGGCTGTTGGTCAACTGATGGGCAGATCTTACTCTGCTCATCAGTTGCCTGTTGCAGTAGCTTCTCAATTGCTGCCAAATCATGGTATTGAAATGGGCGGATCAAATTCTTCGGGTTTTCCGAGACAGGTGAAGTCATTTTGGGTACGGATGCCATGAAGCTGCTCGCTCTGTTTGACCCATGTTCTTGCGCTGTAACCTACATTGGCAAGACTAGGGTTACTGCCAATATATTAGCTATTTTCCCATCATCCCAGTTGTGACAAGACATATGAGTAATATCAAGTTGTTTTTATGGGGTTTAATGCACCAGTGGTACTGTTGAGTGTTGAGTATTAATCCTTAACAGTCAGTCAAGGGTAAACACTCAACATAGGTAAGTTATAGCGCGTGTCGCGTATCAGCTATCAGCCAACAGCCTCTGGCCAACCTACTTGAGGTGCGAACAGCTTTTGAATCAAATAACTTGACCGCTGACCGCTGACTGCTTACCAACATAGTCTCAACGTAGTATAGGCACGCCCTTATCTAGCGCTTAGTCTTTTAAGGTTTAGTCTTCATCCATTATATTCCCTTTGTCTACCCGTTCTAACTGCCACAGAATTTGATTACCTTCACGCCTGACCCTGGACACAACCCAGTTGCGCCAAGACCAGTGGTTCCCCCGACTGGTGACAGCGCTGGCGTTGACATCCATTAAATCCGCCAGTTCAGAACTACTAATCAGGTAGCCTTGGCTGGCAATTTCATCTGCGATGTGTAGAGTTTCTACCAGATTACGCAGTTGAGCAACTCTCACCTCGCGGGGTAATTCGTCAGTAGTACTAACAGAAGAAGAAATAGCTGATTCCATAATTAAAACAGAAGATGATATATATCGATGAGGTGGAAATGCTCGATTATATAGTTTACGTAAGCTAACCGATCAGTAGTATGGGAATCTGATATCCCTGTTACTATCTTTGGTGAAAGATTACCACCGAAGATAAAGGTTTAACAAAACCCTCTCTCCAGCAATCCCTCATAAGACCCCGATCTGTCTTGCCTAAAATTAAAACACTATTAGCTAAACCGTGAGAAGCCCCGCACAATACCTGATAGGGTAAGTGTCGTATGGGAAGCGCGGGGCAAGGGTCGGAACGTCGAAATGCCAATGCGATATACTACCGATAGTAGGGAAAAACAAATTAAGAGCTAACCGCCACCTACGTGCCTGTACCTTTACAACCTGGAATATGGGGTGACCTTCAGAAAAAACTTGATAGTTTGAGTTATCTGTGGATGGGTAAAATTCCAGCAGTACTTTGGTTAATGAACTTTTTTTGTATTGTTCCGGCGGGTCGGGGCATCCCGGAGGCGAAACCTTAGAAGAGGGCAGCCTTAATCATAAAGTTTTAACCCTTTACCCATAGCCGACTAACCATAAAGGCCAGAGACGCGCGCCTTAGACAGGGTCGCCTTATAACAATAGCCTTAACCCTTTTACCCATAGCCTGCCGACCATAAAGGCGACCCTGTCTTACGGTAACTTCAAACCCTCTTCTTGCGGTAACTTCTGACCGTGTCGTTAATAAAGTAACCCGTGTAACCTAAGCAGTAGCTGGTGTTGGTAAGAAGCCCGCACTGTCCAGTGCTTGGCAGCGTCGGGAGTATGTCACTAAAACACTACTAGACCAATCCGGTAAGCCCCCCACAGCAGAAAGTCGTGAGCTACGAACCCCTACATCACAAATATCGTCCCCAGAGATTTGCGGATTTAGTGGGGCAAGATGCGATCGCAAAAACCCTAACCAATGCCATCGAGAGTGAGCGCATTGCCCCTGCCTATTTGTTTACTGGCCCTAGAGGTACGGGAAAAACCTCTTCGGCACGGATTTTAGCTAAGTCTCTCAACTGTCTCAAGAGTCCTTTGCCAACTCCATTTCCTTGTGGTGAATGTCACGTCTGCCGTGAGATCGCTGGTGGTTTATCCTTGGATGTGACTGAGATGGACGCAGCTAGTCATACCGGCGTAGATAAGATCAGGGAAATCATTGAACGGGCTCAATTTGCCCCAGTCCAGTGCCGCTACAAAGTGTATGTGATCGATGAATGCCATATGCTTAGTACCGCAGCCTTCAACTCCCTTCTCAAAACCCTGGAAGAACCGCCGGAGCGGGTAGTCTTCATCTTGGCTACCACAGACCCTCAACGGGTATTACCCACCATTATTTCCCGCTGCCAACGTTTTGATTTTCGCCGCATTCCCCTAGAGGCAATGGTGTCTCATCTGAAGGCTATTGCAGTTAACGAAAATATCGCTATTACACCAGATGCCTTAACCCTAGTGGCACAAGTGGCTCAAGGGGGGCTCCGGGATGCAGAAAGTTTGCTAGATCAACTGAGTTTGTTAGATGAACAGGTCACGGTAGAGCAGGTTTGGGATTTAGTGGGGGCAGTACCTGAACAAGACTTGCTGGCATTGCTAAACGCGATCGCATCTTCTGAAGCAGTAGCAGTACTAGAACAATGTGGCTATCTGATCGATAGAGGTCGAGAGCCCCTAGTTATCCTACAAAATCTCGCTAGCTTCTACCGAGATTTGTTGATTGCTAAAACTGCTCCTGCTCGTAATAATTTATCAGCCATCACCCTTCCAACCTGGCAGAAGCTGTGTGAGTTAGCTAAACAGCTTGATGTGGAGAGTATTTTACGTGGTCAACAGCATCTAAAAGACAGTGAAGTTCAGATCAAAAACACTACCCAGCCCCGTCTCTGGTTAGAAGTAACCCTAATGGGTTTATTGCCAGCGGCTCTTGCCTCTCAATCCGTAGAAACCTCACAGTTATTCCCTAAAAATCCATCAGTCAAACCCTCAGCACCTTCGGTTAAACCTAGGCACCAGCCTAACCTAGCACCAGTTGGGAGACATCAGCTCAGAAAAGAGCGGTACAATCAACCAACCTCTTCCCCAGATCAGACTACTCCTAAACCAGAGCATCCAAGTAAACCAGCTCAGAAGCCAAAGACTCAGGAAACTGAGGAGCCTAAGCCTTCAGAAAGGTTAGGGTCTCAACCACACCCGGACACCTCTACTAATGGCATACCCAAAACCCCTGATTTAGTGACAACCTCAACACCGAATCAGGAAGTTTACCATAGCGCTAGTGTTAATCGAGACAGCGACCTTAGCAACCAGCCATACGAAATCGAGCAGGTTTGGCAACAGGTCATTCATAATATTGAACTGGATGGCTCTAGAGAAATACTGCGTAGCAACGGCTGTTTATTAGCTTTCAATGGCCGAGAGGCATCTATTGGCATCAAAA
>NZ_JAAHHU010000630.1:0-2568 GCF_010672095.1 Moorena sp. SIO3I6
ATGAGTGACGAGAAAATACAACCCTTTACACATCCTAGGTTACCCTTGATGAGAGATGAAGGACTTGTTCATGCAACCGTTTTTTTTGTCAAGTACAATTTATACCAAATTAGATGCGATTACCCTGCTTTGCCTAGTCCTTTTCCATGGGTCTGGCCGTCTGAATCATAAAAAGCCTCGGTGTATCCTTTGTCTAGCCCTATGCTGCGACGTTCAGCAGGGATTCTAACATTGCCATGATCTACTAAAAAGTGAACCTCAAACTTTTGCAATAATTGATTGTATATTAGTCTAATCTGACCTTTTATTTTTCGATTAGACTGCAAGTTCTCAATAAGTGCTGATTACAAGTTGAATTGGGAATGCTTCAGACTGGGTTACCAACCTGTAAGTGCTCCATGGATTTGTGTTTAATCAGTTCTGGTAAAGAGGGAATGCTGTGGTCACCTCTATCCCTTGACAATAGATAGTCCCAGAAGCAAACCCCTAGCTTGCGACAAGTCTTTTTCAAACCTACCATCGTATCTCTGGCTTTTCGTCCAACATCATTGCGAGTGCCACCACTAATTTTTCGACGGGTGACAAATTCTCGGATGTCAGAGGAGGCTGCATTGTTGTGGAGTGGAATATCCGGATCATCAAGAACCATCATTAGCTGTTTCTTGTTTTTCCTAAATCCCATCAAGGTGTTATTGAGGGTGGGGTGTTGCAAATAGCACCGACCAAAAACCTCATCAAAGCGAGCCCATAAGTACTTCTTGTACTGGTCACTGGGAGTCTTTGGGTAGGTTTAATGCTCTTGGTAATAGTCCCACAAGAGGGTTTGGACTTCTTCAATTTGGGCGCGAAACACAGCAGTGCTCCCCTCTAATTTCCGGATGGCTCGTTCAGCATGAACCCAGCACAAGGCATGGACCAGGAGATTAAACTGGCCTGCACCATCGGAAAGAATCACCAACTTCTGACTAACTCCCCCCTCAATCAAACCTCCCAGCAGGGCAGCTTCTGTGACCAACCGAACCGCCAAAGGCGTGACTATACCGATAGAATCCAAATATTGATTCCAGGCTTGGGTGCTATTGGCCAAGACAAAGGAAGTCAAACTCCAAGACCTTCCATTGCTTTTTCCCTAATTTATAGCTCTGTAAATACTTGCGGGAACACTCCCCCACGTACATAGCTTGGTTTATTGCCGTGGAGTTGCTCCAAAAAGTTGCTCCGACTCTTGCTCAGAGTACTAGCAAAGTAACTAAACCACTCATTGCCAATCACTGTGCAATACCCATTCTTACCTCCCTGGCGGGCTCCGGTATCATCCGTGTGAATGTAGTTTGAGTAGCCCAAGCCTGTTTCTAACACTGAGGCTTGTTCCTGATGAAACTCCTCTAGTTTTTCGGTTAATATTCGATTGACTTGGCCGACTGAAATATCGATTCCCCAATCCTTTAGCTGTTGATATATCAACGGTTGCGGCACTCGATTTTGGTAGTGTTCATGCAATATATAACCCACCAACTCCGGACCATAATGACCCGTCAAGCTATACTCTGGCGGCAACTGGGCACAAATAACACTCCCATCCTCTAAAACGTACTCTGCCAACAAAAATCGAATATTGTTGCGCTTTATACATAGTTCTTGGACGTCATATTCCCGATACCCATTGAATCTTGCTCCCTCTGGCAACTCCTCTAGCTCTATTTTGCGTTCTTCATTGACCACGAACCCTTGTTTTTTACTGCTATGGGCAGAACCAGGTCGTTTGCTACTCTGTTGCTGAGACTCAATGCCTTGGTTTAGTTTACTCGCTTTTAACTGGGGCTTCTTGCTCAGTTTCTTTTTCTGCCGTAACTCTTCTTCTAATTGACTGATGCGTTCGGTTAACTGTTTTACCTGTTTCTCTAATGCTTGATTTTGCTGAGCCAACAACCCTATTATTGCTTGCTGCTGTTGCACAAACAAGCGCAGACGCTCCTCCTCTGGGAGGTCGGTTGTTTCGTCGAGAGTGGCCAGCACAGGAATTTCAGTCATATCTCTGTTAGACCAGATTTACGTACTTTTGGCAAGGGGACTGCCAACATAGATCCCTTCACAGGGGGTGCAGGGGTAATTGAGAAGTTACATTAGACTTGACGATTATTTTATTTCTTTTTCCTCTAGTAAGGCCAGCTAATTCTAGCTGGTAAGTATTTTGATAAAGTCTCTTACAGTTATATCCTACTTGTTGATAGACTATTTGATTTTTGACCCAAGAATGTCCTCTATGAAATTGTTTTCTAACAAGTCTATGAAGGAGTGGATTTTTTAGAAAAGCTAAGGTCTTAAGCTGCTTGCAAAGTTCTTTCCTAGTCTTTTGATCTTTTTTCCCAGAAAACCTTTTGTAAATTTTTTTTATAACTGCATCGATACAGGCAGCTTGTTGAGCTGTAATGGCTTTCGCTACATCATTGATAGTATTAAACTAAGCCGAGGGGTCACCCCCGCCGACTCGTCTTCAAAACCGTACGTGACAGTTTCCTGTCATACGGCTCCTCATGGCAGGAACACACTTTCATTGGTACCTCTATA
>NZ_JAAHHU010000631.1:0-2568 GCF_010672095.1 Moorena sp. SIO3I6
TTACTTCCTCCTCCCTACTCCCTACTCCCTGCTCCCTTTGCTATTGTAGCAATTATCAGATCATCCCCTGGTTTGACAGTACCCTTGAGGGTACTTTTTATGTTAAAAATAATTAACGTTAAGTTATTTTAAATCGTTAACCGGTGTCTTTATAAAGTGTGCTAAAAGTTAATACATAGCTGAGACCAAGGGCGGTTGGTGGTGTGGTTAACATTAATCCGGTCTCATACATCAGTTCCGCCAAAAGTCAGTAGCTCAGGCAATAATTCGGATCAGGGTGCATAGTGGGCACCATGGTTTCGGTTTGAGAATGACGTCAGTCAAACCGATTCAAGTTGACCCGTGACCATGAATGAGAACAGATCAGAACAAAGGTGTTCTATATTCAACCATCCCCCGAGTTTTGAAAAGACAGGCATTTAACCTAATACATGGGTAGCATGACCAATAATTTAACTAGATTCAGTTGTTCGCGACGGGATTTGCTGATAGCTGCACTTGGAGGTGCGACAGCAGCCACGGTGGGCTCAGTAATTCCAGGCGGGATGAAGGGAGTTGCTGCACAGCAGGCTAAATCCTCAGTAGGACCAGTGGGCTTTACCAGTTTCATCAATCCCAGTGCAGTCGTGGGTACTAGGAACTTCAAAATGGGAGCCGCTAGCCTGATTGATGCTTTTGTTACCCTCAAGGGTGCCTCTGCCAAAATTGGTAACGCTGTTAACTTGCAAGACAATACCCGATTGCTCAACTTTCGTGGTCGCTCTTTGGGTCGAGGTAACCTAGAATTGGGGGATGGAACCTTTACCGCCCATGGAGTCACCTTCGTCGGAAGAGTTCGGATCGGACAAGCCTGTGGTACGGGCATCAATGCGATCGTGCAAAATGCCGACATTGGTGACGCGAGCTTCACTGGTTTGGCAGCACAGATTCTGGGAGAGAATCCGAGACGACCCATCAAGATTCCGCCAGCAAGTCTAGTGTTGTTTGGAGCGAGGATCTATAGTCAACTAGATGTTAAACCCAATATCATTCCGGTACCTGCTCCATTTTCACTATTCTTTGCTGATGTCGATGAGGAAAACTTAGTACTAGCCCGAGGATTCAACTTACTTTATCGTGCTGCTGCACGCACCATCCCATTTTCTGATGTTGCTGGCAATCCTCGCAATCCTGGGGAGGACTTTCCTAATTTAGATCAAGCCTTTGGAAAGCTATCGGTTGCTCCACCAAGTATTTATAGACGTGGCACCGGAGTCATCCCAGCACGTCAAGCAACTCTGGGGGACTTGGGTTTTGAGCGCTTTGAACCTCTAACACCAGTACCAACTCCAAGCACGCCAGCGGACGATGCTGGGGGAGTGGGCTTGAATGCACCGCCCTCAAACAGTCCTGAAGCTGGTGCAAGGTTCGTTGTCCCTGTGGTAAAGTCTCCTGAACTTATCGATAAAGATGCTATTGTCCTGGGAGGGTGCCGCTTGGAATCAGGAGTAGTGGTTGGTAAGGGGAGCTATATTCTCGGTGATGTGGCTCCCACTGTGTCAGTTGGTAAAGGTACCACTATTGGTAAAAACTCAAGCCTTCATCAGCTAACGTTCACCTCTTGCCGAGTGGGAGCTCGATGCGTTATCGGTGATCGGGTAGTTCTCCATGGTCCACTGGAAATTGAGGATGACGTTACTATTGGCAACGGAACTGTGTTGTTTGGACCGACAGTGCGTAAGGGGGTGAAGATTGGTGCTAGGGTGCTGGTGTTTGGACCGGTGGAGGTCACGGAAGATATCCCGGACGATGCCATTGTAGTGGCACCAGGGAATGAGTTCTTGATTGCACCATCGGCACCGTCTCGCAGCGCACGGATTACTCTACCCCATTCAAATGCAATGCTATCCCAGTGGGGGCGTGCCCAAGCAGCTGGATGCGACTGCGGGTGTGGCGTTGGTGCTTTGGTTCAGATCAGTACTCTAGGGTGAAGTCTTTGGCTTAATCTACGTTGTTTTTCGACGGCCTAGATCAACGCAGCTTGTTGGTTGCTGAGCAAATTTTTAATTTTTTAGCGCTGGTTTTGCATAACTTTTGAAAAACAAGCTGATAACTACTAGAGCAACTATAACAACAAGCGCAAATATTGAGGTTTGCCACAGCTATAGCAACAAGCGCAAATATTGAGGTTTGCCACAGGTCTTTTAATTAGGAGAAGAAATCCGTGATGAAAAAGTTTGGAATTCTGTTTTTTTTGAGCCTTTTTGCCTTTTTATCACAGGTTAGCCCAGCTGAAGCACAGAAGAGGAGAAACACTAACGTTACTATCGAGGCAGAGGTGGTAACAGGCTGGAATCGGCTTTTTGGAAAACCAAGATATCGGTGGGACTTCTTGTCTGCTCCCCTGAACTTGGCAGGAGCAACGACAATGGGTATCTACAACCCCAATGGTCAGGAGCCTCTGCCTCTGACTGCTTCGACACGAAAGGATGCCGTTTTGGCATCAATCGTGGATCCTTTCTTGGAAACAATTTTCCCAGTTTTTGACCTTGAAACCACTGACCCTGAAGCTGTCAACGTACCTCTGAG
>NZ_JAAHHU010000632.1:0-2565 GCF_010672095.1 Moorena sp. SIO3I6
TATGATGTCTTACCACCGCCTACTGCCTACTCCCTACTCCCTGCTCCCTAAAACCCAGGATAAAAGTACTTAAACAAATTAAAAACTGCTATAATGACTTGTCACTAAATTGAAAAACCATCAAATGTTGGCTGGGTAAATCATTATTAGTTTCTTGCCAAATTAAATTCACGGCTTTCATTTCTTTTTTTACCTGGTTCTGAGTCATTTTATGCAAACCTTTAATAGGAATAAGTGGGTTTTATTTTCGATATTCCACCAGCACAACTCTTCCCTTTGGCTTGAGAGCTTTAACAATCCATTTCATCATTTCTCGGGGATATTCAAGCTCATGGTAAACATCTACCATTAAGGCTAAATCAATACTATTTTCAGGAAGTTTAGGGTTAGTTAAACTTCCTAATATTGTCTCGACGTTATTAACATTGTTATCTTCTGTTAAAAAGTCAATGACGTCGATCATTTCTGGCTGAATATCTACTGCTAATACTTTTCCTTCCGGTACCAACGGAGCGATTCGGAAGCTAAATTGAACCTCCCCAACCTAAGAGGATGGGGATTCCCAGGCACAATCTCTAAGAGACTGTTATCTCCATGGGCGTAACTTCCCCCCGCACCGGAGGTAGCTGAGTTTAAAGTTACCGTAAGAACAAGGCAGCCTTTATAGTTAAAGGGTTATGCGTAAAAGGTTCTAGGTTGTTGTAATAAGGCTGCCTTGTTCTAAGGTTTCGTCTCTAGGGGTCAATTCCCAGTTTTTTAAGACCCCGCAGTCTTATGTTTACTGCACCATTTACATCAGCGTCATCGTAATAACCACAGTTGGTACAGACAAACTTTTCCTTTTTTCTGTTTTCCTTACTGATGTGATGACATTTTGGACACCTTTGAGATGTGTGCTTGGGATTTATTTTATTACTGGAATGCCTGACTTCGCAGCCACGACTTCAATCTTTTTCACCAGTTCTCCCCAAGCTGCATTAGAGATTGAGCGATTCAGCCCTCGTCTTGATGCAGTCGCTCATGGGGGAAACCACGGCAGTTGCTCATGGGGGGAACCCCCAAGACCGCACTGCCTCCCCAAGACCGCGCTGCATCGCTTTTTTGCTGATTGTCCATTGCGTTCATAGCCACCATTTTCATTAGGCTTAGGTAGAGAGCGAGATTTCATTGCCTTAATGTTCAAATCCTCGAATACCAAGGCATCTGTACCATCAACTAATTGATTAGCAACATCCCAGTGATAAGCAGTACGCTTATTTGTAATACGCTCATGGAGTGAGGCTACTTCAGCATAAGACTTTCCTCTGTTCTTAGACCCTTTCTTTTTCCTACTAGCTGCTTTCTGCCTCAATTTCAGACGTCTTTCTCTGCGCCTAAAAAATTTTTGTTTAGCTGGGTTGGCTATTGTTTTTCCGCTAGAAATACTGACCAGCTTATTGATTCCCAGGTCACAACCCTTAACCTTCTGAGGACTAATCTCATCCTTCCCTTTTACTGACTGGGTTGGTATTGACTTATCTTCGATTTGAAGACTTACAAACCATCCACGAGCCTTCCGTCGAACAGTAACAGATTTTATATTGAATCCATCAGGGATAGGGCGAGAATTATGAAACCTCATCCAGCCAATCCCTGGGAGATATATGTTGTCCCCATTTAACTTGACTTGACCAGGGGCATATTTAAAACTTCTGAATCGTGACCTTCTCTTGGGTCTTGGGTATCCAGTTTCTCCTTTGAAGAATTTGGAAAAAGCAACATCTAATTGCCTCAAGGTCTGTTGCAAGACTGTTGAGTTGATTTTTTTATACCAGGGTCGCTGCTTCTTAAGAGTAGGAAGACTTGAGCTTTGAGCCTCGTATGCACTCCTTCTTGGATTTTTATGACTATTTTTCCAGGGATAGCCTACAGAGTAATTTTTACTTACAGAACAGGTCAGTGGGCACGCCTCCCCACCACTTTTTAGGTCACAATAATTACCTAATCTTGGAGCTTTCGCCTGATCATAAGATTCATTTCTGTCTCTCAAGAGGTAGTTATACTGCGATATCAACATATCAAGCCACTTATTCATTGTGGCCTCTTGTTGTCGGTTTGGCTTTAATTTATAGACGTATCCCAGTTGCATAATTCGACCTCTTTGTTCATGCTATATTAATTATAGCTTCTGAGAATACGGATGTCAACAACATGGGAAAAAGATCTGGAAGACCTCCAATGCATGGGGAGGCAAAAAAGTCGCATACAGTCAGAACAACCGATGCTGCTTGGGATGGCCTAAAAAAGATGGCAGACAATGCGGGTCTAAATCTATCGGAATATTTAGAGGCTTTGGGGAAGACCGGTCGATTACCTTAGATATTTGTTCGCTTAGCGTGGCCTACGGCCAAGGGAAATTCATCCCCGGAGACGAAACCTTAGAATAGTGGAGCCTTTATGGTTGGTCGGCTATGAGCAAAAGGGTTAAAACTTTATTATTAAGGCTCCACTATTCTTACGGTAACTTCAAGCCCGTCGCAGGGATGGGGTATTCTTTCCCTTCAAACTCCCCTATCTATCAATTAG
>NZ_JAAHHU010000633.1:0-2564 GCF_010672095.1 Moorena sp. SIO3I6
TCCCCCGGCAAAACTATTTTGGTGGAACCGACATCGGGAAACACAGGTATTGCTCTAGCAATGGCAGCGGCAGCCAAGGGTTACCAACTGATCCTAACCATGCCAGAGACAATGAGCATAGAGCGACGGGCTATGTTGCGAGCTTATGGTGCTCAGTTGGAACTGACACCAGGTAGTGAAGGGATGGGTGGCTGTATTAGGCGAGCTCAGGAAATTGTAGAAACCACATCCAATGCCTATATGCTGCAACAGTTTCGTAATCCAGCTAACCCAAAAATTCATCATTTTACCACCGCTGAAGAAATTTGGCAGGATACAGAAGGACAGGTGGATTTCGTGGTGGCTGGAGTTGGTACGGGTGGTACAATTACTGGGGTTGCTGAAGCGATCAAAAAACACAAGCCCAGTTTTAAAGCGATCGCAGTTGAACCAGCTGGTAGTTCTGTGCTTTCTGGAGGGTCTCCAGGACCTCACAAAATTCAGGGTATCGGTGCGGGTTTTATTCCAGAAGTACTCAAGGTTGAAGTTCTTGACGAGGTGATTACAGTTACGGATGATGATGCGATCGCATACGGTCGTCGTTTAGCCCGTGAAGAAGGAATTCTTTCCGGAATTTCCACTGGAGCCATACTATCAGCAGCGATTCAAGTTGCCAAACGTCCAGAAAATGAGGGTACCCTGATTGTCATGATTCAACCGAGTTTTGGGGAACGCTACCTAAGCACCCCCCTGTTCCAAGAGCCGACCGCCACCACTGATTAGTTTTATGGGGCAAGGCGCTTCGATTCACTAGTTATCCTAAAACCTCTGGAAATCTATGGAAATATTGGATTGAGCTTACTTGGTACCTTAATTATACTATCGCTGCCGGTTTAAGTAGGTTTAGTGTACCCCATGTCAGAATCCAATCACTACCAGACTCTGGATGTTCACCCCCACGCTACGACCCTAGAAATTAAACAAGCCTACCGACGGCTAGCCAAGCGCTTTCATCCAGATAGCAACAGCCCCACCGCTGATCCCGAAAAAATTATCCAAGTTAATGCTGCTTATGAGGTACTCAGTAACCCTGAGCGACGGCGTTCCTATGACCAAAAGAGGAATTACTTTCAGGATTCATTAGAGCATCAGAATCGACAACAGCGAACAGCTCATGCCCAAAGACATTACCAGCATCATCGGCAAAAGGGAAAAAAGACTGATGCCCAGCTAGGGTACTGGTTGCAGCAAATTTATCAACCTGTAAACCACCGGATTAGTCATATCCTTGAGCCTCTAGAGGCTCAACTCGATGAACTCTCCGCTGACCCGTTTGATGATGAACTCATGGCAGAGTTTGAAGCTTATCTGGAAGAGTGTGGTGATCATCTCCATCAAGCTCAGAGCCTGTTTCATTCTCAACCTAATCCTGCCACCGTTGCCAGTGCTGCTGCTAACCTCTACTACTGTCTTAATCAGTTAGCAGATGGGATAGAAGAATTAAAGCTGTTTACCCTTAACTACGACGACTACCACCTACACACAGGTCAAGAACTGTTCAGAATTGCTTCCCATCTGCTCTGGGAAGCTAAAGACACAGTTAAAGATTTTTGGTAATGGGTAAGCAATAGGATTTTTCTAGCTTACCCATTACCAAAAATCCATATTAGTTGAAAAAAATGGGTCTAAAACCCCGTCCTTCTAGGACAGCTTTAAAAAAGTTTTGGCGTTTGCGGAATCGTCGTTGCAACTAGATGTAGAATCAAGTATAGAGTACAGGCTGAAAAACCGTTAGGACAGCTGGAAGGGAACCATGTCTGACCGCCTATAAAGTAGTAATGCTCAGAGGGTAGGGAAAGTCCTCTCTAAAAACCCAATCGTCAACCAACAATTGGCGTGTGAACCGTTGAAGTTACACTTTTGAGAAAAACACCCGGTGCGCTTGACCTATTAAGAATTAAATTCGCTACGGGTCGCACTGCAATGTACGGTGGGGCACACCGGAACATGGGGGAATGTTGGGAAACAAAATCTTCGGCACTTCCAAACAAGTACCCGAACGCTATCGCGAGAACTGCCCTCTAGGTCTTTCGTGAATTGACTGGGAACTTGGTAGGTCACTACGGGTTTTTTGGTTAAGCATTGCCTCTTCCCGAGGACACGTCGGTTTACGGCTGGTTCGTCGATCTAGGAATCCCCACGCCTTTAGGCCGGGGAGTGTCAAGCTGAACATAAGTCTAGTTGACGTAACTTGACATGGAATGCGTCATTAAGCGCCGTGCTGAGTTTTCAGCCAGCCACCGATACTGGTTACCAGAACTGACTGAAGCTGAGAACCTTCAGCGGTTTGGTTTGGGGAGCAGATTTCCTGGACACGGACACAACTACGTTCTGTTCGTTTTCCTGACCGCTCAGTTGGATAAGTATGGCATGATGGAAAACTTTTCTGAAGTCAAAACGGTGATCCAACGAGAGGTCACCAGCCAACTTGACTACGCTTATCTCAATGAGGTTTGGTCAGAATTTCAGCAAACCTTACCTACTACCGAAAACATAGCACGAGTAATTTGGCAGCACTTGGTTAC
>NZ_JAAHHU010000634.1:0-2563 GCF_010672095.1 Moorena sp. SIO3I6
TTGTTGACGTTTACACAATAGAATTCGGTCAAGCATTGGGGTTAACCAAAACTTGACCGATCTTTTTTTTTATTAATATGCTGTATCCCTTGCTACACAAAGGTAGATACCAGTTATATTACCCTGTCAATACCCTTTAATGTAAAATTTTGTTGCAGAATTAATCATTTCTGGGAAACTGAAGCACACTTAAAGGTGTCAGAGAAAATCCTAGTGAAATTACCTGTCAAATTTGGCTGAAACCGATTGTTGATATTCTGGGAGAGGAGGTAATTTTGGCTGGAAAAATTCCCGCTTTAATGGTTGCTGTCCACTTAGACGCTCTGTATCTGGAAAGCGATCGCGTTGTAGTAGAGGCGATGACAGATTTTAGCCGCCTTCCTTATTTTGATGGTAAGCGAGACGTAAATCATAATATTGCCAATATTAGTGAAGAGATTGTTTCTCAACCTTTTCAAAATCAGAATTTGTATCTGAAAGCGGGAATTCATTTACATTGGGCGTTGCCAGATGCTTTGACCAAGGGAATTCAAGTTACTGATGACAATAAGCAGACTAAAACAGTTTTTCCACCTGTTCCTAATCCTTGGTTAGTGACACGCAGTAACAAGGATAACCAGATTGAAAAGCAATGGGTGGTAGAGAGTGATTATCTCTATCCTGAAGGGAAAGGAAGTCAGGTGGGTAGTATTGCTTATCCCAACAAATTGGGTCAGCGTAGCTCAGAATTTATCAATCCGTCGCAGGGCACCAAGCTAGAATAGAATCGGAAAATCCTTACTGCCTAACGCACCCTACTGGAGTGAACTACAGGATCAAATATAGCACTACACATTAAGGTGTTTGACATGGATACAAGCAGCAAAAGCTGTTGTAGTCAACTTTAGCATGCATGGCTTTTGCCTAAAGCCCTTGCGCGTAGCGCTATACTGAGCGGAGTTTGCAAGATACACCTATCCTAAAGAGTAATGGCAACTGAACAACGATCGCAGCATCAGGAACATTAATATGGTGATTCAAACAGAAAAACGGTACTACACGCCTGAAGAATACTTGACATTAGAGGAGGAAGCGATAGATAAACATGAATATCGAGATGGAGAAATCATCCTCATGACAGGAGGCACGACAAATCACAATCAAATTGCGCTCAATTTCTGTCGCAAATTTCCTTTGACAATTAAGGAGCAAGAATATTATATCTATATCAATGATGTCCGCTTGTGCATAGCGCAATATCGCCTCTATACCTATCCTGACGTAATGGTAATTAAAGGAAAACCAATCTATGAAGGAATGGGTAAGACAAACGTAACCAATCCTTCACTCATTGTGGAAGTCCTTTCTAAATCGACGCGGGATTACGACTGGACGGATAAATTCATATATTATCGTTCTATCCCTGAATTTCAGGAATATATTTTAATCGATCAATATCGTTTTTATGTGGCTCAATATTTTAAGCAAGAGGATGGGCAATGGCTTTTCAATGATTATCAAGGGGGAGAATCAGTTTTAAAATTGGCTTCAGCTGATTTTGAAATTTCGTTTCAAAATTTGTATGAAAGAGTAGATTTTGAGTTGGATGAAGAGTGAATAATGATTCAAAATTACCCCATTTCCAAAACGATCGCTACCTTAGCTGACTTGAAGCAAAGGTTTAATTTATCTCCTACAGATAATGACCTTTTCTTTCAGGAATGGCAACAGGATTTACCTCAACTAACTGCTCAAGAACAAGAGAACCTAGACCAAATTCAAAGACGATTTTTACGTCATAGAGAACGAAGTCCTCTCCCAGAAGGTGTGATTAATCAATTACTAATTGGACCTTTACTTACTTTGGCAGGTTTATATGATGAACCTTTCTATGTCACTACTGAAACGACTGTTGAAGTGGAAGTAGAAGACAAGGATGAAATTTTACGAGGTCGAATTGATACTTTAGTTATTGCACAACAACTTTGGGTTCTCTTGGTTGAATCTAAATCTACTATTGCTTTTTCAGTAGCTTTACCTCAACTAATGACTTATATGATGGCAAATCCTAATCCTGAACGTCCTGTCTATGGTATGATTGGTAGCGGGGATGAGTTTTTGTTTGTTAAAATGTTGACCGAAGGTGTTCCCCAATATGATTTATCTAATCTTTTTTATCTGCTGCTACCTCGTAGGAATCAGTTATATGATGTCTTGCGTATTCTTAAGCAAATTGCCAAAATTATGGGTGCAAATATTGGGGTAATGAGTGATGGAAATTGAAGAGCGATCGCCTCCAAAACAGCTCTATATTCAATCTCGTAGGGTGCGTTAGACGGGAAAATTGTCAGCTTAGATCATAATTTATCAATGCGTTGAGGGAACGGGAGAAGTGTTTTAGCCTTCAATGGTCGTATTGTTGCCAAAGCTCGGATGCACCCGAAAAAACCCGCAAAAATGGACAAACAAAGACTACAAGCATACCTGAAGCTGATCGAGCAAGTGCTAACTTGTCCCAGCGGTGAAGAATTCAAAATTCTTGAGAGATCGGAAGAGCGTGGTTGATTGGTCATGAGTCCTCTGT
>NZ_JAAHHU010000635.1:0-2563 GCF_010672095.1 Moorena sp. SIO3I6
GACTCATCATCTACAGATTTTACCCAGCTGCCAAAGGGAGGCATGACCGGAAAGCTTAGATCTTCTGGCTCTAAACATTGAGCTAGAAATTCTGTAGTTGCTGTTTCAATCACCTCAGCAAGGTGATTTTCTGAGCGATTGCTGGGGGTAAACTGGGGTAAGGGAAGGCGCATGGTTTAGTTATTAGTCATTAGTCATTAGTTATTGATGTATGCCGATACTTTTTAGCTACCAAAATCTACAAAACGAAGATCTTAGCCCACTAATGCAAGCTGCTCTCGCAGCCAGGGGGTATCTCCCAAGGCTCTTAGGAATATTCCACGAGCGCCGTTGATGTCTCGTTCGCGAAGCGTGACCAAAGGTCAATCCATAGATCGACCATCAACTTTAGATTTAATGACTTTGCTTCCGCCAATGTTTACCATTTCACCGGTCCAGCTAACGGTCTTACTGGTATAAGCTTGCGCTTTCATCCACTACTGTCTTCCCAGTTTCTTTGGCTTTATGCTTTAGGAATTCTTTAAACCGATAATGGGCAAAGTTAAGCATATTGCGAACAGTTTTAGACCTGATATTCCTATTCCCTTTTTTTGACATTTGAGATGTCTCAAATGTAGGAAGTAATATCACATCAAAATTGTCTACAAAGAATCTGGCAGCTTTGTGGTGCAGCTCATTTATCAGGTTTTGAACCCTAATGATCATTCGGCGAGCCGCTTTTCTCATTCGACGTTTTTGGCCGCGTTTAACTTTACTTATCTTGGAAAGTAGATTATCTAAATGCTGGCACAATCTTTGAATTTGAGAAAAATCTCCGTGTCCAATTTTTCCGACGGAAGTCTCGCTGAAGAAGGTGAGGAAAGCTCTGACTCCAGGATCTAAAGCAACTACTCGGCCTTGGTTATCGGTCTTTACTTTCGCTGCTTCATGGGGTACTACCAAGTGGAACTCTCCATTGTGGCTGGTTAGTCGGCAATCACCAATGTTATCAGGAATAGATTCTGAATAAGATATTTCGCCAAGTTTGGTGTGGTAGATACCTTTCAATGATACCGCTGACTTGGGAATGTAGCAAGACTGCTTGGGGTTTTTACGAGACCTAAATCTAACCCGATTAATTTGAGCAGTCTTCTTGTATTTCTTCTTAGCTTCCCGAACGGCGGTGCAAGCATCCTTTATCGCTATCGATTTAATCTGATAAGGCACTGACTTGCACCACTCGGGAAGGTCGTTCAATATGCCAGTTTTGATGGCTTTCCAGTTAGCTTTAACTTCGCCGGTTTGAAGGATCTTGACGGTCTTGTTGAAAACATAACGGGATACCCCAAACCATTGGCGAACAAGCGTACGCTGTTCAGGTTTTAGGAACACTCGGATCTTCTTTGATTTTCTTACCGTACTTTCTGAGTCCGTGAACCCGGCAGGAGAACACGTGAATGATTTTGAAGTTACCGTAAGAATAAAGAAGCCTTTATAGGCGACAGGCTATGGGTAAAAAGGTTAAAACTCATGAAATAAGGCTTCTTTATTCTAAGGTTTCGTCTCCGGAGAGAAGATCTGCTGTAAGTTCGGATTCGGGACAGCTCTGAGGCTGGTCGAGAACCAGGATTTTTCCACCGTTGAGACTGACCAAGTACTCAATGAGTTCAAACCCGAATCGGGTAAGTCGGTCTCTACAGGCAACAACAATCGTGAGCTTATCTCCGCAGACAATTCGCTCCAGTATGGTTCTAAGCCCTTTCCTTTTGTAGTTGAGGCCGGAACCGATGTCTTTGATGATTTCTGCTTCTGGGAAGAGGGAGTGCAGATAGGCGACTTGGCGAGCCAGATCGTCTCGCTGTTTGGTACTACTGACTCGGCAATAACAGACGGTGTAACAACGGGGTCTGTTAGACCTTGGAGCTTTTCCAAAACGGAGAAGATCTGTTGAGTCAAAGAGTCTAGTTCCCCCAGGGGTTCGCTCGCATTTGAGAGTGCCATTATCTGCGTACTTCCTTAATGTGTTCGCAGAGAGTCCTGTAAGTTCGACCGCCTTACGGATGGGTATGAGTGCCATGTCTAAAATCTAACACGTTTTGGGGAATAGTGCTAGATTTGTTGAGATTTTATTTAACTGTTGTTAGCCCTTTTTACCAATTTTTGGTTTCACCTCTTCGATTTCCGACAGCTGAAACGTCACTAATTTATCCCAGTTACCTCCTTCAAACAGCACAGCTGCTTTACCATCACTAACCCGCTGTACTAGCCCCTCAAAGCTATAATAGGTATCGTCAACATTGATTACGCGAACTATAGAACCTGGAAAAATCATGAGTGCCTAAAAACTTAGATTTCCTTTACTAGGATAGGAGCTAATGGACTTATTGGTGATGGGGTATGGGATAACTCATAACTCATTGGAACTTCAATCGCTGTCGATAATTGGCTACTGCTTGAGCCAACCCTAGGCCAAGAAAGTTGGTTAGTAGGGCTGAACGACCGTAACTGAGTAAAGGTAGAGGAATTCCTGTGATGGGAGCTAAACCAATAGTCATCCCAATGTTGATCACGGTTTGAAACACAA
>NZ_JAAHHU010000636.1:0-2561 GCF_010672095.1 Moorena sp. SIO3I6
AGTCGGGAGTCGGGAGTCGGGAGTCGGGAGTCGGGAGTCGGGAGTCGGGAGTCGGGAGTCGGGAGTCGGGAGTCGGGAGTCGGAAATTGAGAATTGAGAATTAAGAATTGAGAATTGAGAATTGAGAATAGGGAGTAGTAATTTTTCATTTATTTGAGAGATTGCACCAGAAAAAAAACTAAGACCGGGAGTAATAACAATCTATTTCAGTAGTGAAACAGTCAAATATTATTACTGTTACCAATTCCCGATTCCCGATTCCCGATTCCCGATTCCCGATTCCCGATTCCCGATTCCCGATTCCCTGTTCCCTGCTCCCTGTTCCCTGTTCCCTGCTCCCTGCTCCCTGTTCCCTGTTCCCTGCTCCCTATTTATAAAGACAATAATAACGCCCTTTAATAGCCATTAATTCTTGATGATTTCCCATCTCTTCGATGACTCCTTTAGACATCATTAAAATCAAGTCAGCGTTTTTAATTGTGCTGAGTCGGTGGGTAATGAATAAAACAGTACGACCTTTAAAGGCTTCAGCTAAGTTAGTACAGACCCTTTGCTCCGTTTCATAGTCTAAAGCGCTGGTGGCTTCATCTAAAATTAGTAGTCGTGGATTTTGCAAAACCGCACGGGCGATCGCTACTCGCTGTCGCTGTCCCCCAGATAAGGCTGAACCTCGCTCTCCCACCTGAGTGTTGTAGCCATTGGGCAAGTCCATGATAAAATCGTGAGCAGCAGCTATTTTAGCAGTAGCAATAATTTCTTCAGTGGTAGCTTCTGGATTATTCAGGGCAATGTTTTCATGGATTGTCCCCTCGAATAACAGAGGGTTCTGGGGAACAATCCCTAGCTGACGTCGTAGGGAATAGAGTTCAACTTTACTAATGTCATAGTTATCAATTAGAATTCGACCCCCTAAGGGTTCATAGAAGCGGGGTAAAAGCTTGGTTAAGGTACTTTTACCAGAGCCACTTTGTCCCACAATCCCTACAAAACAACCAGCGGGAATGTCGAGATTAATTTTACTGAGTTGCAACGGACCACTATTACCAAACCGGAAGGAAATATTCTCGTATTTAACAGTACCTGTAATCGGTGGCATGGTTAAGTTATTCTGTTGTTCTACTGGGGATTCTTGAGGGTGATTAAGAATATCGCTCAGACGCTCAATTGATAGAGCAGTTTCCTGGAAGTTTTGCCACAGTTGAGACAGCCGCAGCAGGGGACTGGTGACATAGCCAGCAATAATCCGAAAGGCGATTAATTCTCCTAGGGTTAATTCACTTTGGAGTACTAAATAAGCTCCCACCCATAGCACTAAGAGACTGGATAATTTATGGAGAAAATTGCTGATTGAACTAGCAGTAGTGGAGAGCTTAACGGCTTTAAACCCTTCTGAAATATAACCACCGTAGCGCTGTTGCCAAGACATACGAGATCGTAGTTCAATGTTTTGGGATTTAACGGTTTCAATACCATTAAGCACTTCCACCAGGTAAGAATGGGTTTGTGCGTTGCGCTGGGCCTTACTCCTTAACATGCGCCGCAATATTGGTGAAAAGATTAGGGTCAGCAAGATAAACAAGGGCACAACAGCTAATGCGGCTAGGGTAAGTAGGGGACTGTAGAGCACCATCACGGCAATATAGATCACAGAAAAGACTGCATCTAAGACTACAGTTAAGGCTGTTCCGGTCAGAAACGAGCGAATTTTTTCTAATTCCTGAACCCTGGTTGCTAATTCCCCAACGGTACGTTTTCCAAAATAACTCATTGGTAAACGCACCAAGTGGTCAATTACCTGGGAGGCGAGGGCTAGGTCAATCCGGTTAGTAGTATCAGAGAATAAATAGGTACGTAAAGCACTTAATATGGCTTCAAACAGTGCTACAACTATTAGTAAAATTCCCAGGACATGGAGGGTATCTAGGCTATTACCACCAATTACCTGGTCGATAATTACCTGGGTCATTAAAGGATTGACTAAGCCAAAGAGTTGGACAAAAAAGGATGCGATTAATACTTCAAAGAGTACTTGACGATAGCGAGATAGTATTGGTATAAACCAGGAAAGACCAAACTTTTTCTTGGGGGTAGTTGTTGCTTCTTTTAGTAGCAGTACTTGACCGGATTTGCCCCAAATGTCGATAAAGGTAGATAATTTACGGCGTTTGATGCCACCAGAGGTTGGTATCCCCAGTACCACTTCTTTTGGTGAGGCGTTGTAGACAACAGCGAAAGTATCTTCCCAACGGATCAGAGCTGGTGTTGGCAGCTGAGTAATTGTCGTTGCTGCTATCTTGACTAGCTGGGTTTGCAATCCCATTAAATCAGCGATAGCAGCGCAAAATGGTAAAGTAATGGTGCCGGTTTTTTGCTGGTTAGTAATCACTCTTTGGATGACCTCCCGCTTAAACGGGACTTCGAGATACTCACTGAGCATCTCGAAGCAGGCTAAGGTCTCTTTTAAAATACCTCTGCCACTTTTAAAGGGATATTTTCGGCTGTGCTCTTGACCCTGATTAACTACAGGTAAGGATTCGGGTAATGCGATTGACCTTTGGTCA
>NZ_JAAHHU010000637.1:0-2557 GCF_010672095.1 Moorena sp. SIO3I6
ACAGGGTAATATAACTGGTATCTACCTTTGTGTAGCAAGGGATACAGCATATTAATAAAAAAAAAGATCGGTCAAGTTTTGGTTAACCCCAATGCTTGACCGAATTCTATTGTGTAAACGTCAACAAGTACAGCTTAACTGCATTCAAATCTGAATAACTACTGATCAACTAATACATTCGTCAGTGGTCAGTGGTCAGTGGTCAGTGGTCAGTGGTCAGTGGTCAGCCGTTGGCTGATAGCTGTTCGCTTAGCGTGCGCGTAGCCCATAAGCTGATAGCTTAAAAATAAGCTCCACAATTCCTAGTCACCAGGGCGTCAAACCCTGGCAAAACCCTATCCTAGTCTACGTATAAATATCGAATCAAGGTGGTCATAACCTCACCGGGGTTTTCGGTAGGCTCGATAGCTTTTATAGGAACTGCCCACCGACAGTAACTTAATTATAAAATAGTACTTAATTGTCTACATTTTTAATAAAATTAATCCTCAGGTCGGCAGTGCATAATACCAATTTAAAACCTGACAATCTCGAAGGTAAGCACTGCCCACCCTACGCCAGCAGCGCGATCATGCTCTTGCTAGCATGCCTATTGCCTATTACCTATTACCTATTGCCTATTGCCTATTGCCTTAGCCAACTACGCCATCCCAAACTTATAATTGCCATACTTAATGTCATACCAAAATAAATTAGCGACTCTGTCTATAGACTCCTGATTATAATAATTAGTGTAATCATTATGTTTGTCTTGCTCTATCTTCGGACAATTCAGCTTCAGTCCTAGCAGAGACTCCAATAAAGTTACGTCTGATTCTAGAGTTTCAAAACGGATAACATAATCCACAAGAAACGTGTTATCCTCATCAAGTGCCGAGTAAGACAGTGAGTAAGCCGACAAATCAGTTAAGTGCTTACCTGCCTTGATATCCCATGATTTTCCTTTAGTGATCCACTCTGTAAAGGGCATTTTTTTGTTAGGATTGTACTGTTGTTTCTCCCAAAAGTAGAAGCCATTGTGATCAGGATTTCCAAAGGAGTACACAGAGACAAGCATATCCCAGGGGTTTCTAACAGAAGTGAATTTGAAGTAGCTATTCCAATCCCAACCCATGCGTTCAAAATGCTGTTGAACCATAGATGCTGGCACATGGGGATGGTTGTATCGCGGTTTATCTGTACTAACAATATCACTGTAAGGATCTAGTGCTTGTCTAATCGTAGTATCACCAGACCTGGGCTTGCCAATGAATACGAATTTATGCTTGTGTGATAGTCTCATTTTATAGCAGTTATTAATTGGATGAGGGAAAAAGTCCTGGGTTTTAGGGAGTAGGGAGTAGGGAGTAGGGAGTAGGGAGTAGGGAGTAGGGAGTAGGGAGTAGGGAGTAGGGAGTAGGGAGTAGGGAGTAGGGAGTAGGGAGTAGGGAGTAGGGAGTAGGGAGTAGGGAGTAGGAGTAATAAATTTGACTGTATCTTATAGGTCTTATCAACACTATATTTTATAGTTCAACACTCAAAAATTAGCACTGATAACTGAGCACTGAGCACTCAAAAATTATCTAGCGTTTCCTAGTAAGCGTGAGGTACATCTAAATTTTATTCCCTGTTCCCTGTTCCCTGTTCCCTGCTCCCTGCTCCCTGTTCCCTATTCCCTATTCCCTATTCCCTATTCCCTATTCCCTATTCCCTATTCCCTATTCCCTATTCCCTAGTTTAAAAAGAATACTTTCCGTAGTTGATATCATACTCAAACATTTCGGAGACTATTGCTTTGGATTCGCTATCATAATACTGGCTATAGTGGTCATGCTTGCTAGTATTTATCTTCAAAGAATCTAGAGGTAGTCCTAGCTTTGAAGCTACAAAATCTAAGTCTTCCTCTAGGTGTTCAACACGGATAACATAATCAACAAGGAAGTTATTATGATCATCAAGAACATAGTAAGGAAGAGTATAGCTATACAAATCATCTAGAAATTTTTGCTGCTTCAAGTCCCAAGATTTGCCAGTCTTAATCCACTGCTTGAATGGCATCCTGGTGTTTGGGTTATAGGGGTATTTTTCGATAATGTCTTGGGATACACTGACTACTCTTGGTTTTTCCCACCAATAAATACCTCGATGATCTGGCTTGGCATAGAAGTACAGAGAAACCAGCATATCCCAAGGGTTTCGGATACTAATAAACTTGAAGTAGCTGTTCCAGTTCCAACCCATACGCTCAAAATGCTGCTTTAACAGAGATGCTGGAACATGGTGATGGTAATGTCGCTTCTGATCCGTACTCCAAACATCGGTGTAAGGATCCAATGCCTTACGAATACTAGTACTAGCACACTTAGGTTTGCTGAGGAATACAAACTTATGCTTGTGGGATATTCTCATGATAACTGTTGATAGATGTCCGATTTGACAATGGATTTTAAAAAATAATCGTTGCTCAGCTTTTCTTTAATCGGGTGCTGCTGCAGGTAGTGGTGGGTTTCCTCAATTAAAGCAAAATCCTCAGCTTTGGCTGCTGCTTCTTGTCTAGACTGGAAGTAAAGGGGATAGT
>NZ_JAAHHU010000638.1:0-2546 GCF_010672095.1 Moorena sp. SIO3I6
TCTTGCTATTCAAAGGTTCAGGCTCTTGAAATAGCCCGACACATTAATTATGTGGTTGGTATGAGCAACGCAGTTAGTGACAAAGCTGCCATTGAGTTTGCCATCGGTTTCTACGATGCTTTAGCAGCAGGTCGTCCGGTTCAATTTGCCTATAAGTTGGGCTGTAATGAGATTCGGATGGCAAGATTGGCTGAACACCTGACACCTGACTTGATTAAGAAAGCAGATGCAGTTGAGTCCCTAAAAAAAAACTAAACAGTCTAGTGGCTCATATACAGCAAACACTGAACTACCGACAATTGATGAGCAGGTCGTTCCCAAGTGCTGTAGCGCTGTCAAGTGTTTTGGTAACAATTTTGGTGATGTGGGTGAGATCCCTTGGGATATTTCAGGTATTGGAGTTGAAAGCTTACGATCAACTTCTACGGCTGCGTCTCAATGAAGGTCGAGATCCACGTCTGGTGGTAGTTGAGGCAACAGAGCCAGATATCCAAAAATACGGTGGCTTTCCCTTACCGGATGCCACCCTAGCTCAGGTGATTGATAGGCTAGAGCAGCATCAACCGCGAGTGATTGGCTTGGATATATTTAGACCAGTGGTGGATGGACACCCAGAGCTCATTAGCCATTTCCAGAATAATAACCATCTGATCGCCATTTGCGCGGCTAAAGAAGCTCACAACCCAGACAAGTCTACTTATTCTCCTCCGCCAGGACTTCCAGAAGATCGCCTAGGCTTTAGCGATGCAGTGAATGACAATGATGCCATTCGCCGTCGCCATCTATTATTTATACAACCAGACAAAGATGATCCCTGTACCACAGAATTTTCCTTTAGCGCTAGGATAGCACTCTATTACCTAAAAGAGGTAAAACACATCGAGGCAACAACTCTTTCCAAAGATGAAATAAAGATAGATAAGACTATATTCAAACGGTTGCAAACCAATACAGGTGCTTACAAAAACCTGGATAATCGGGGTTTCCAAATAATTCTCAATTATCGAGCTTCGAGGGATGTTGCCCAGCGAGTTAGCTTCTCGCAAGTTTTGGAAGGGAAAGTCGCTCCTGATTTGGTAAAGAACAAAATTATTCTTATCGGAGTGACTGGTCAAAGTTCTGGGGATTTTGTTTTTACTCCCTATAGTGCCCATAAACGACCCTATCAACCAATGCCAGGGGTACTGATTCAAGCGCATGGTATAAGTCAGATTCTCAGTGCGGTGTTGGATGGGCGACCTCTACTATGGGTTTGGTCTCAGTGGGGCGAAGCTTTTTGGCTTTGGGGTTGGTCTTTGCTAGGAGGGGTAATTGTTTGGCGCTGTCAGGGAATCCTTTCTTTGGCAGTAGCTACAGGAGTAATAATCGTCATTTTACACATAGTTTGTTTTGGGTTTTTAACTCATGGCGGGTGGGTGCCGTTGGTACCTTCAGCCCTAGCATTGGTAGCTACCAGTGGAGTGCGATTGCTTTACAAAAATTCCCCAAATTATCACCAGTTCTACAAATCACAATAGCATCATGACTTGGACAAAATGGTTACACCAGCAAATAAGACTTACCATCACTATGATTTTTGCAATAATTGCTTTGACGGGTAAATCTACAAAATTATGGGCTTTCCCTGCTACTTCTAAAGCTAATGACCTCCCTCTGGAATTGAATTTCAAGCCCCCAAATAATGGTGCACCAGGTAATCGGGAGGACGATGGCAGCCGTCCTGGATGTCCTAATGTAGAAAAACCTTTTCTAGCCTTGATTCCTGTTACTAATTGGGGAGAAACAGTTTCAGAATATCCTACTTTCTGGCTTTATATTCCCTATGGCTTTGGCTCTGTAGATTTAGTTCTGGAGGATGAAAATACACAGGAAAAGATCTACCAGACCAAATTCAACATTACAGATAGACCAGGAATTGCCAGTTTTGGTCTACCGTTAGATGCACCACCGCTTGATCTGGGGAGAAAATACCGTTGGCAATTTCTTTTCTTCTGTTCAGATAACCAGTCTTACGATTTGTCTGTCGATGGGATAGTCAAGCGAGTTGAGAAAACTTCGGAACTGATTAGTCAATTAGCAACAGCCAAAACTTTACGGGAGCAAATCATAGTTTATGCTGAAAATGGTTTGTGGTACGAAACTCTCACCGAACTAGCTAAACTTCGCCGCGCTAATCCCCAAGATGCTCAAATCGCTGCTGACTGGGCTGCTTTGTTTGAGCATCGGTTTGTGCGCTATGAGGGATACGACATAATCTCAGAACCTATTGTTCAGTGCTGTTCACTTTGATAACACTCAAACAGAATACAGTTACTCAGCCTCCCCAATGAGAGTGAATGCTGCCCAATTTCTAGGTTGGGGGTATTTATCCATCATTTTCAGCATTGCTTGCCGCAAGGCTTTAGCCTTATCCATACCCTGTTTGAGATTCTGATAAAACTCCTTCATCAACTCGGCTGTAGATTCATCGTTCACTGTCCACAGAGAAACAAGCACACTAGGTACACCTGCGATAAATAGGGAACGAGATAAGCCAATCACAGATG
>NZ_JAAHHU010000639.1:0-2541 GCF_010672095.1 Moorena sp. SIO3I6
TAAAGAAAAAATGTTCCGGTAATCGTTAAAGTTCAACGTCCAAATCTAGCAGAAGCATTCAAGCGAGATTTGGATTTAATTAAAGTCTTTGCAAACCTGTTAATTTCTTTGAATTTTATGAGTTACCTACGTTTAGATGAAGCAGTATCGGAGTTAGATAAAATATTTAATGAGGAATTAGATTATCGCTATGAAGCATCTAATACTCGTAATATGAGAAAAACACTAAAGCAGCATAAAATATATGTTCCAAAGATTTATAACAAATATTCTAAGCGTCGAGTTTTAGTTATGGAATATATCGATGGAGTTCTTGCCTCTGATTATATTAAAGTATTGGCTAGGGATCCCGTCAGAGCCTCTCAATGGCAGGATGAAAATGACTTTGATCCTGAAAAAGCGGGTGAAGCGATGTTTATTTCATTACTTCGACAAGTATTTGAAGATAACTTGTACCATGGAGATCTACATCCAGGCAATATTATTTTCTTGCGTCGGAGCAAAGTTGCATTCATTGACATGGGTAGCGTGGGATCCCTGGATAGGGAGTTAAGGGTAACTTATAATGAGTATACGAATGCATTGTCAGATGGAGATTTTGCCAAAGCGGCTAATTATATCGTGCGGTTTGCTGTTGATATTCCCAGAGTTAATTTACCTAGAGTCAGGGCAGAGATGTCGAGTGCTATAGAGATTTGGTCTTCCAAAGCCCAACTTAAAGGGATAGAGTATAAAGAAAAGTCTTTTGGTGGGGCAACCGCTGAATTATCTAAAGTGATTGCCAAATATGGTATCCCAAGTAATTGGACTTTTCTCAAATTGACTCGATCTTTTTTAACTCTAGATGGTGCACTGCAGTACCTATTACCTGAATTTGATTTCTTCAAGACATCTAAAAAATATAATCGGCAGGCAGATCGACGTGCTCTCAAACAAAGTTTAGATCCAAAAAGTATTAGAACTTCGATTAACCAGTTCTTTGACACTATTAGCGAGTACAATAACCTGGTTTTACCTGAGTTGCGACAACGAACCATCGCATTTGAGTTAACCAGTAATATTTTTGCACTGTTACTGGTAATAGGTTTCCAATCTCTCGCCTATTTACTCCTAATAACTGAACCAGTTGCAGTTTATAGTTTCCTTTATCAACATTATTTTAAAGCGATTGAACCTATTCATACTCAACTGGCTGAAGAGTTTTTTAAACAAATTCCCCATCTTCCATATCTGGAATGGATTGGTATTTTTATACTGATTGGCCTCAGTGCTAGAATACTGCTTGCGGGGGCAAAAGTTCTGGAGCGTAAAGACTTTCCTCAATAGGTAAGCGGCTGGTTGACTGACAAAACTTATGTAACCGAATACTCATAAGTGTGGATCTGAAATTCCAGCCTATACATTCGTTTTTCCTATTGTTTGCATGATGGGTACTGGTTCCATCGAATGTGAAGGAGAAAGGCGTTGCTGATTCTGGGTATGGTTTCGCCCCCCTAGGGGGTGTTTTCAAACTGGTTATATCCTAAAAGTAGTGTGATAAATGGGTGCATTAGATGAATCCAGGGGACGTAAAGTTTTGAACAGTGGGAGAGGTTAAAACCGTTGACCTGAAGTCTTACTATGAAATGATGCACTTTCACTACTCACGTCAGTTGAAGAGCTGATTTGTAAAGAAAATCTAAAGCTAACTCGAAGCCTGGCTGAGTGACTTGTAATCTGAAACAGAAGACGAGTTCAACCCTATATCCATGAGTCGTTTGCCTCAAATCTCCAATCATCACCGCCAACCCTATCCAAGTGATATGAGTGATGTGGAATCGGAAGTGTTGCGACCGCTTATACCGAAGCCGAAGGGATTTGGGCCTCTGAGGAGGGTAAACTTGCGCGAGATGATCAACGGGATCTGCTATGTGCAGCGTAGTGGATCCCAGTTGAACATGCTGCACCATGACTTTTTACCTCACCCAAGGGTCTATGGTTATTTCCGTAAATGGCAACCGCTTTGGGTATGGGCTGAGAATCCATGGCCAATTGCGTCATCCACTCCGATAACAAATGGGAGGTGAAGAAGACTCCAGTGTGGCGCTCGCGTAGCGTCGGTCTTTGCCCGCATCGCCAATTTAATGACTCGCCGACTGGCTTGTTGAGGTTTTGTTTACAAATCAGCTTTAATTGTTGATCAGTGATGTTTTATGCGATAGAATCAACTGTAGTAGTTAAATCAATCTAGGAACCTAAACGTTATGGCTGATAGTGAGGGAGTTAAGAGCGCTGTCATTCTACGCAGTGAAGAGGATTTTGGAGGCACACCTGATTTCTTGTCTGGGTCTTCAAGTAAGAGGAGCAAGAAAAAGAAGAAAAAGAAGCAGGCAGCAGGTTTAAAGCCTATTGAGAAGGCTGTGTTTAAACAAGCAAAGCGTTTCGATGAGGCAAGTAAGGTCTATAAGGATCGCCATGAGAAGTCCAATCGTAAGAAGAAAAATGGTTGGATTAAGGATTTTGGAAAGAACTATACCAAGAGTATGTCTAAGTTAATGAAAT